>CAZUKI010000025.1:13484-16712 GCA_964620785.1 uncultured Aestuariivirga sp. | reverse complement strand
GTGGTGACGAGCGCTGTTGCGGCAAAGGCGGCGCAACTTCTCAGGATCGCTCCGACATTGTGAGGGTCTGTCACCTGGTCGAGCAGCACCACGATGCCGCTGCGTGAAATCTGGTCGAGCCGAGGCTGGATGAGAGGGCGCGCTTCCAGCAGCACGCCCTGGTGCACGGCGTCCTGCCCGACCAGCAGGTGGTCCAGCACACGCGGATGGACAATCTCAGCGTTGATTGCGGCTTCCGCACCATCTTCCTTGAGACGGGCTAGACCGTTCTCCGTGGCCCACAGGTGGACCGGCTTGCGCTTCGGGTTGGCAAGGGCGGCAGCGACGGCATGAATGCCGTGGATCAAGTCATTTCCTTCCTGCGCAACATGACCAGAGCCGCGGGGCCTGTCGCCAGCCAAAGTTGCCGATTTCTTCTGCGCATCCTTCCTGAAGGTGCGATTCTCTCTTTTGGGTCTGAAAGCCATGGCCATCCTTACACCAGCCACGGCACCCGGTGAAATCCCGGCGTGGGAAGCTTCGTAAGCCTTTCTTTACCATGCGGGCGCACCATCAGTAGGCCCCTTGTAGAGTTTTGGAGCAGAAATGACGGAACTGGATTGTCAACCGGTTCCGGAATTCAGCCGGACGAAAGGTGCTTTCCCCCGCTGAATTCCGGGTTTCCGGGATGGAGGGAAGATGCGCATAAAACATTTGATAGTGGCGGCATTGGTGCTGGCCTGGTGTGTGCCGCAGGCCGCAGCTCAGCAGGTTTGCACGGCGCGAGGCGACCTGGTGAAGATGCTGGGTGACAAGTACAAGGAAGCGCCCGCCGGGCAGGGGCTGGTCGGTGACCGCGCCATGCTGGAGGTTTATGTTTCCGACAAGGGCACCTTCACCATCGTCTCGTCCTATCCCAATGGTGTCGCCTGCATCATTGCAGCCGGAAACAACTGGGAAGGCATGGAACGACCAAAGTCGCTGACAGCGCTTTAGTCGATGGCATGCTGACTGGGGTGGGCTGCCGTCTGGCCTCGGACACGTTCGCGCCATGAGATGTAGATGGCGCAAGCGATCAATATGGCGACGCCGGCAAAGGTCCACAGATCGGGGAAATCGCCGAAAAAGAACCAGCCGGCAATGACGGCGGTGATCATCTCCGTGTAGGCGAGGGGTGCCAGCAGTGATGCTTCGGCGAAGTCATAAGACCTGACAATCAGGTAATGGCCCACGACCGCGATCAGGCCAACCAGGAACAAGAGAAACCATTGCCAGGGGGTGGGTGCCACCCACACCCAGAACATCGCCACGGTAAGAATGGCGGTGGCGATCACATTTGTCTGGAATGTCGTAACCAGCGCGGAAACGCGGCCGCTGATGCGCCGGGTAAAGAGCAGGTACATGGCCAGGGAGATACCGGCCAGAAGCGCATACAGCACGCCGATATTCATTTCCTTGAAGCCTGGGCGGATGATGATCAGCGTGCCGACAAATCCGACGGCGACAGCAAGCCATCTGCGCCATCCGACGTGTTCACCCAGCACAAGAGGCGAGAGCAGGGTGAGGATCAGTGGCTGCACAAAGAAGATCGCCAGCGTGTCGGCAACCGACAGGTGGTTCAGTCCCGCAAAGAAAAAGGCCGTCGACGAAAGCAGCAGCAGGGCACGCAGCGTCTGGTAGCCCGGCAGGACTGGTGCGAATGCCGAAGCTCCGTTGCTTCTCAAGACGAAGGGCAGCGTCAGCAACGCGCCAAAAATCATGCGGCCCCAGACGATCTGGAGCACGGGCACGCCTTCCCGGCCCAGGAACTTGGCTGCCACATCAAGGTAGGGCAGCACGGCCATGGCCACGAGCATCAGGGCGATGCCCTTCAAGGCGGATTGCTGGACGGTCACGTGATGACTAGGCCTTGATCCGGGAGTTGTTGGGGTCCCAGATGCTGTCAGGGATGATGCAAGCCTTGCGCTTCTCGGTAAAGACAAGGACATCAAATTCCGTGCCGGGATTCACGAGTTCTGGCGGCACATAGGCAAATGCCAGGGATTTGCCGACTGCGTGCCCGAAGGCGCCGGACGTCGTGATGCCGACGAGCTTGCCGCCGTGATAGACGGGCTCATTGCCCATGCAGTCGCTGTCGGTATTGGCGACTTCCAGTGTGACCAGCTTCATGCGGGCGCCCTGCTGCCGGCGTGAAAGCGAGGCAGCCTTGCCAATGAAGTCGTCCTTGTCGAGGCGGATGAAGCGCTCCATCGAAGCTTCGAACATGTCGATCTCGTTGGTCAGTTCCGAGCCCCAGCCACGATAGGACTTCTCCATGCGCAGGGAGTTCATGGCGTAGGTGCCAAAGAGCTTCAGCCCATGAGCGGCACCTGCTTTCATGATGGCATCAAACACCACTTGCATCCCGGCCCGTGGCACGTGCAGCTCCCATCCGAGTTCGCCCACATATGTAACGCGCAGCAACCTGACGCCCGCAACACCTGCTACCTGGGTAACGCGGCCTGTCAGCCAGCGGCCTTCATCACCCTGGTGGACTTCCGACAGAACGGCGCGGGACTTCGGCCCCGCAAGCACGAGCACGCCGTAATCGTCGGTTATGTCGGTGATCGTCACTTTCTCGCCTGCAGCGCGCCGCCAGGAAAGCTGGTCCATGTCGTAAAGCTGGGCGGCGGCGGCGGAAAGCACGTAGAAGTGCTCAGTCCCCAACCGGGTGATGGTCAACTCGCTCTCAATGAAGCCGTTTTCATTCAGAAGGTGGGTCAGGATGATGCCACCATCCTTCTCGGGAATCCGGTTGGCGCAAATGCGATTCAGGAAGGCGAAGGCATCCTTGCCCTTCACTTCAAATTTGGCGAAGGTCGAGAGGTCCATCAGGCCCACGCGCTCACGCACCGCCAGTGCTTCGGCTTTGACGGCTTCCCAGGCATTGTTGCGGCGGAAGGAGAAGTTTTCCCCGGTTCCGCTTGCATCGTACCAGCGGGCGCGCTCCCAACCGAAGATCTGCGCAAACTGCGCACCGTGTCCGGCCAGCGTCTCATGCAGGGCGGACTTCCGCAGGTTGCGGCCCACAGCGTGCTGTTCGGCTGGCTTGTAGCAGTAGTACATGTGGTGATAGTCGGCGACCGAAACCTCGGTGGTGTAGTCCTTGGTGGCCCATGGGCCGAAACGGCGCGGGTCGAATTCGCGCATGTTGATCTCGGCCTGGCCATGGACCATCCACTGCGCCAGATACTTGCCGGCGCCGCCGCC
>CAZUKI010000025.1:4796-13384 GCA_964620785.1 uncultured Aestuariivirga sp. | reverse complement strand
GTGAATACCCGCCATTCGCCATTGGGCAGGTGCTTGATGTCGGTCACCCGGCAACGGCGGTAGATGGTGGCGCCGAGCTGGCGGGCACCTGCCGCCATGGCGTTGGTCACATCGGCAGGCGCCACGTGGCCATCGTTCACCGTGCGGAAGGCCGCCTTGATGCCGAAAGTCTCTAGGTAAGGATGGTGCCGGGGGATTTCCTCTGGCCCGATGATTTCGCCTTCGTAGCCTGCAAGGCGCGAAATGCCATAGACATACTTGAGCCAGTTGACCTCCTCATCCGTGGTGGCGAGGCGAAGGCCGCCGCACTGGTGCCAGGAAACGGCCTGGCCTGTCAGCTTTTCAAGCTTGGGATAGAGTTCGGTGCCATACATATGCACCTTGGTCATGTTGAGCGAGCCATTGAAGTGCGGGCACTGACCGGCCGCATGCCAGGTCGAGCCAGAGGTCAATTCGCCCTTCTCGATGAGCACAATGTCCGTCCAGCCCTCAAGAGCAAGATGGTAGAGAAGTCCTACGCCCATGATACCGCCTCCGACAATGACTACGCGGGCATGGGATTTCATGTAACGGCTCCGGATGGGGTTGGTCCGCAATCATCGCTTGGCGGCGGAAATTCCTCAAGGTGCAATTCGGGCAGGGCAGGTGAGCCAACTTGACCTGTTCATGGTACATTCATGTTCAAATTCGAAGAATATGGGCCCCACAGGAGCTTCGACATGAAAAAAATTGCACTCTGCATTGCCGCCATCGTTCTTGGTTCACAGGCGGCTCAGGCCACCAGCGGACCGGGCTGCCTTGTGGTGGTCAATGTGGCCAGCTGGGATGTCCTCAACATGCGGGCGCGGCCTTCGGCTTCGTCACGGATCGTGGATCAGCTGGAGCCGCGCCACCACGGTATCATCCATCTGGACCGCGCCTGTGCGCCGAGGTCTGCGCCATGGGGACAACGTTGGTGCAAGGTCAGCCACTATGATGGCGATCGTGTCACAAAGGGCTATGTCAAGGCACGCTACATCCGCGACAGTGACTGCCCGTAAAGACTCACAGCGCAATTCGCATGGCGCCGCCCGTTTGCGGCGCCAGCAGCGAGACTAAAGCGCGGCCGCCTGATACAGCATCAGGGCGGCCGCTGTCGCAACATTGAGGCTTTCGACACCAGTCCGCATGGGGATCGAGACCTTGACCTTGCAGCTTGCAGCAACGTCTGGTGACAGGCCGCGGGACTCAGACCCCAGCACGATAAGCGTCGGTGCCGCATAGGCGCGGCGGAATCCGGTTTTTGCACCCATGATGGTGCCGACACTTTCACCGTTCCAGCCCTTTGCAAAATCCACGAACTGCCTTTGCGGCATGCGGACTAGCGGAATGGCGAAGATGGAGCCGGTCGTGGCGCGCACGCATTCGGGCGAATAGGGATCGCAGGAATCCCCGACGAGTATGACACCGGCAGCGCCAACTGCATCGGCAGTGCGCAGGATGGTGCCGAGATTGCCAGGATCGCGGATTTCCTCCAGCGCCAACCAGGTGCCCTCCTTGCCGGGATGTGGCTGGAAGCGCTGGCGGAATGTTGCGAGGACGCTCAGTGGGTTATTCTGGCCGGAAAGCTCGGCCATCAGCTTGTCAGAGATGATGAGCGGCTTCACGTCGTCCCAGAGCTGCGGCGGTTTGGTCGCCACGAGGGTTTCCGGCTTCCAGCCGAGATCAAGGGCGCGTTCCAGCATCTGCAAGCCTTCAGCCACGAACAGGCCATGTTCTCGCCGCGCCTTCTTGTCGGTGAGCGATCGAATGAGCTTGACCTGCGGATTCTGCATGGATGTGATGGGAAGCATTGCAAATTCCTAGCGGCATTCGCGGGTGCACACAAGTTGAGCGCTATTCAGTCCCGAGGTTTCATGCCAGCTTGGCGCAACTCAACGCCACAGAGAGAGGGAATGCGAAATGACATCTGCTACCGAACGTGCGCAACATTGGCTCGCGGAATTCAGCGCGGCGCTCGACCGGCAGGACGTGGACGCGGCTGCTGCGCTGTTTGATGGTTCGGAATGCTTCTGGCGCGACATCCTTTCGTTCACCTGGAACTACAAGACCGTGGAAGGCCGTGCTGCAATTGCCGAGATGCTGCGCGGCACGCTCTCCGAAACGAAGCCATCCGGCTGGCGCATCGATGGCGAAGCCACGGGCGATGAAGCGATGACAGAAGCGTGGCTTCTCTTCGAAACGGCAACTGGAAGAGGCAAGGGCTATGTACGCCTCAAGCATGGCAAGGCCTGGACGTTGCTGACAACGCTTCAGGAACTCAAGGGCCACGAGGAAAAGAAGGGGCCGCGGCGCGTCAAGGGCGTGGAACATGGCGCCCGCAAGAACCGCGAGACATGGCTTGAAGGCCGCGAAAAGGAAGCGCGGGAGCTTGGCTACAAGACGCAGCCCTATTGTCTTGTCATCGGGGGTGGCCAGGGCGGCATCGCGCTTGGTGCGCGCCTGCGCAGGCTCGGCGTCTCTACGATCATAGTGGAAAGCAACAAGCGGCCTGGCGACAGTTGGCGCAAGCGCTACCGGACGCTCTGCCTGCATGACCCGGTCTGGTACGATCACCTGCCTTACCTGCCGTTTCCGGACGACTGGCCGATCTTCGCCCCCAAGGACAAAATTGGTGACTGGCTGGAAATGTACAGCAGGATCATGGAGCTGAACTACTGGACAGAAACAGTTTGCAAGTCCGCCAAGTTCGACGCGAAGAAGAAGGAATGGGTCGTCAAGCTGGTGCGAAAGGGCAAGCCTGTCGTGTTACGGCCCAAGCAGCTTGTGCTGGCAACCGGCTTGTCGGCGGTGCCAAACATTCCGAAGTTCAAGGGAGCCAGCAGCTTCAAGGGCGAACAACACCACTCGTCGAAGCATTCGGGCCCCGACAAATACCGTGGAAAGAAGGTCGTTGTCATAGGTTCGAACAATTCCGCGCACGACATCTCCGCAGCGCTGTGGGAGGTGGGAGCAGATGTCACCATGGTGCAACGGACGTCCACCCACATTGCGCGTTCTGATACGCTGATGGAACTTGAGGCCGGACCTCTCTACTCGGAGGCGGCGGTTGCCAAGGGAATTGACGTGAACAAGGCGGACCTGTTGTACGCCTCGACACCCTACAAGGTAATGGCGCGCGGCCTTATCGAAGTCCACAAGGCGATCAAGGCCCGCGACGCCGCATTCTATGAAAGACTGGAACGGGCGGGCTTCATGCA
This sequence comes from uncultured Aestuariivirga sp., assembly GCA_964620785.1. Lineage (GTDB taxonomy): Bacteria > Pseudomonadota > Alphaproteobacteria > Rhizobiales > Aestuariivirgaceae > Aestuariivirga. Next base: position 10,145 of record CAZUKI010000025.1, on the reverse strand, counting down.
TGACTGGGGCGATGACGGCTCTGGCCTGCACATGAAATACCTGCGCCGTGGTTCAGGCTATTACATCGACGTTGGCGCCAGTGACCTCGTCTGTGACGGCAAGATCAAGCTCAAGAGTGGTGTTACGGTCAGTGAGATCCTGCCGAACGGCGTTCTCCTGTCGGACGGCAGCAAGCTCAAGGCGGACCTGATCGTCTATGCGACGGGCTACGGCAACATGGTTGGCTGGGTCGCACAGCTGATTTCGCCCGAAGTGGCGGAAAAAGTGGGCAAGTGCTGGGGTCTCGGCTCCGACACCACCAAGGATCCTGGCCCCTGGGAAGGAGAGCTTCGCAACATGTGGAAGCCCCTGCACCAGGAGAACCTGTGGATGCATGGCGGAAACCTGCACCAGGCCCGGCACCACTCGCAGTTCCTGGCCCTGCAACTCAAGGCCCGGCAGGAAGGCATTGCGACGCCTGTCTATGGGATGGAGCCGGTCCACCATCTCAGTTGATGCCGAACGGGCGGGGAGGTAACCTCGCCCCATGAACATCGAGCTCAAGCCGAACATCAAGACGGGTATTTCGGTCTGCCCGCATGACTGTCCGTCGGCTTGTGCGCTTGAGGTGGAACTGCTGGATGAGCGGACCATCGGGCGGGTCCGTGGCGCCAAGGACAATTCCTACACCCTGGGTGTCATTTGCGAGAAGGTCGCTCGCTACTCCGAGCGCATCCACCACCCTGACCGCCTGCTTTATCCACTGAGGCGCACCGGGCGAAAAGGTTCCGGAGAGTTCGCGCGCATCAGTTGGGACGAGGCGCTGGACGAAGTCGGTGCGCGTTTCAAGGCCATCGAGGCCGAGCACGGTCCGTCGGCCATTCTCCCTTACTATTACGCAGGAACCATGGGCCTGGTCATGCGTGACGGCATTGAGCGCCTGCGCAATGTGAAGCGTTACAGCGGAATGCACGCCACATTCTGCGTGGCGCTGTCGTGGTCGGGGTTCACGGCCGGAACGGGACGGCTGGCAGGTGTCGACCCACGCGAGATGCAGAAATCGGACCTGATCGTGGTGTGGGGCGGAAACCCGGTCAACACGCAGGTCAATGTGATGACCCACATCGGCATCGCCAAGAAGACACGCGGGGCCAGGCTCGCCTGCGTCGATGTCTATGAAACCGGCACCATGAAGCAGGCCGACATCAAGGTGATTGTCAGGCCGGGGACGGATGGGGCCGTGGCCTGCGCCGTCATGCACATCCTGTTTCGTGATGGCCATGCCAACCGGGACTATCTCAAGACCTATACGGATTGCCCGGACGAACTTGAACAGCATCTCCGGACGCGTACGCCGGAATGGGCCTCGGCGATCAGTGGTGTTCCTGTGGCGACAATCGAGGAACTTGCGAAGGCCATCGGCACCACGCCGCGGACATTCTTCCGAATCGGCTATGGCTTTTCGCGTTCACGCAACGGATCGGCCAACATTCATTCCGTTGCCAGCATTCCAGCAATTACCGGCGCCTGGCTTCACGAGGGTGGCGGCGCGCTCCATTCCAACAGCGGAATCTACAAGTGGAACAAATCGTTGATCGAAGGAATGGATGTCGCAGAGAAACTTGACCGCTACATCGATCAAAGCCGCATCGGGGCCGCACTGCTGGGGGACCCGCATGATCTTGCGGGCGGACCGCCAATCATGGGGCTGTTCATCCAGAACACCAATCCTGTGTCAGTGGCACCTGACCAGAACCGGGTGAAACAAGGCTTTGCGCGCGAGGATCTGTTCACGGTCGTGCATGAGCAGTTCTTGACTGAAACGGCGAAGCACGCAGATATCGTGCTGCCAGCCACCATGTTTCTCGAGCATGATGATTTCTACACCGGTGGTGGCCACCAGCACATTCTGTTTGGCCGCAAACTTGTGCAGCCGCCTGGCGAGTGCCGCAGCAACCATGACGTGATCTGCGAGATCGCCAAACGTGTCGGCGCCAGGCACCGCGGTTTCGAGATGAGCCCGCGCGAGATCATTGATTGGACCCTGACCCATTCGAAGCGGCCTGGGCTCGATGTGCTGGACGCCGAAAACTGGCTCGACGTTCAGCCTGACTTCGAAACGGCGCATTTCCTCAAGGGCTTCGGCCACGCCGACGGCAAGTTTCATTTCAAGGCTGATTGGAAGGCCGTGGCGGCAAAGCAATCGCCCACCGGGACACTTGGCCCTGTCGCTGACATACCGGTTCTTCCGGACCATTGGGACGTGACAGACCCTGTGTCTGAAGATGTACCCTTCAGGCTGACCACCAGTCCGGCGCGCACCTTCCTGAACTCGTCCTTCAACCTGACGCCATCAAGCGTGAAGCGGGAAGGCCGGCCCACGGTCTTCGTCCACCCCGCCGATCTTTCGCAGCTTGGCCTGGTCGATGGCCAGAAGGTCGTGCTTGGCAACAGGCGTGGCCAAGTCAGGCTTCATGCAAAGGCCTTCGATGGGGTTCAGCCGGGGGTGCTGATCGCAGAGTCCATATGGCCCAACACCGCCCATGAAGATGGCTGCGGCATCAACTCGCTTGTGGGTGCAGACCAGCCGGCGCCATCGGGCGGGGGAGTCTTTCATGACATTTCCGTGTGGATCCGCGCCGCAACCTGAATCTTCCGTGAACGGCCGCTTCACGGCTTACTCATCCGCACCCTGACAAAATGTAATCCAAGTTCATGATTTTGGCGCATTTCCGCCCTGCATGAGCCGGATATCCTCCGTATACGGTAGAAACGGCGCGATCGATCTGGCGCCGGATTAACGGGTCCTTAAGATGTTCGACGGCGCGCAACATATTGAAAAGAATCATTTTCCGGGCACATGGAATCGGACCACAGTGTCAGCCATGGTCATTTCCCGTGCCCCTTCGAGGCTCCTTATCCTTAAGTTTATTGCCACGGCCATTGCGCTGGCGACGATCGCCCCGGTCGTCGTCCTGGCAAGTCAGGCTTAGGTCAGGTCAGGCAAGTTTCGCCAACCGCTCCGCAAGGAGGTTGAAGAAGGCATCAGCATTGATGCCACGGCAAACGGTGGCGTTGGGCTTGCGCTGGGTGACGCGCCACCAGTCAATGATCGTCATTCCCATCGTCAGTTCGCTCTCACATTCGATTGCGACATTGACCTCACGCGAAGTGAAGAGTTCAGGCCGCAGCAGCCAGGCGATGACGCAGGGATCATGCAGTGGGCCGCCATCGGTCCCGTATTTCTGCTCGTCAAAGCGTTCGAAGTAGTCGATGAGGGCGGCAACGGCTGGTCCTGTACGGTTGCCCATGTTGCGGAATTTCTCGACCCGGGCCCTGGTCGTCAGGGCCTGGTGGGTGCAATCCAGAGGGATGAGCGTAATGGGTGCACCGGAGTCGAAGACAAGCCGCGCCGCCTGCGGATCGACGTAGATGTTGAACTCCGCTGCGGGTGTCATGTTGCCACCCTCGAAGAAACCGCCACCCATGGCAACGATACGCTTGATGCGTGAAGCGATGCGCGGCTCCTTGACCAGGGCCAGGCCGATGTTAGTGAGCGGCCCGAGGGTGCAAAGCGTCACGGTGCCAGCCGGGCGCTCCATCAGGGTATCAACGATGAAGTCCACGGCATGCCGGGGCTCGAGCTTCATCTGGGGATCGGGCAGGACCGGGCCATCAAGGCCCGTCTTGCCATGGACGTGCTCGGCCGTGCGCAGCGGGCGCAACATGGGGCGGATCGCCCCGGAATAGACCTTCATGTCAGGGCGGCCTGCCAGCTCACAGATTTTCCGCGCATTCACCTCGGTGAGCGCCAGGGGCACATTGCCCGCTACCGCCGTAATTCCCAAAACTTCGAGTTCGGGAGATGCCAGTGCCAGAAGGATGGCAACGGCGTCGTCCTGGCCGGGGTCGGTGTCGATGATGATGGGCTGCGGCATGGGGTTCCTCTGGTTTTGGAGGTGCTTATCGTGGGCCTAGCGGGGAGGGAAGGGGGCCAAACGGCGCCCAGTCATGCTCGACTTACTGACATCCTGCTGACATGATGGTGGCAGCAGCGTTGCAGTAAGAGGTCGGCATGCGCCGGGCAGACAGACTTCTCAAGGTTATCCAGATTTTGCGCCGTCACCGCAGGCCGGTGCGCGGCCAGGCCATGGCGGAAGAACTGGAGATATCGCTCCGCACGCTTTACCGGGACATTGCCGACCTCATCACAGATGGCGTGCCAATCCGTGGTGAGGCAGGCGTGGGTTACGTGCTTGGTGAGGGTTATGACCTGCCGCCCCTGATGTTCAGTGCCGATGAGCTTGAATCAGTCATGCTGGGTCTGCGCTGGGTTACGCGGCGGGGCGACAGGGACCTCGTCAAAGCGGCCCAGGATGCGGTTGCGAAGGTCGGGGCGGTCTTGCCGAAGGAACTCAAGCCAGTGCTGTTTGATGCCGCCCTGATCGTTCCCCCCAATTTCAGGGGGGTGGTGGACCGCGTCAACGTGGCGGAGTTGCGCCGCGCCATAAGGGAGCAGCGCAAAGTCAAGATTACCTATGCTGATGAGCAGGGAAAGCTGACCGACCGGACCATCTGGCCCATCGCCATTTCCTATTACGAAGCACAGCGGCTGGTCGTCGGCTGGTGTGAATTGCGCACCGATTTTCGCAGTTTCCGTGCTGACCGGATGCTGGCTGCCGAGGTTCTGGCGGATCGATACCAGGAGCGGCGCAAGGTGTTGCTCAAGCGCTGGCTTGAGTCGGAGGCCATGTCTGGGCGCGATATTCAGGTGGACGCGCTGATGTGAATGGTGCCGGAGGCAAATTGCGCCAGGGCCTTCACATAGAGCGGATGCTCCACTTCCAGGACCCGGGCCGCAAGTGTTTCCGGCGTATCTCCTGGCAGGACCGGAACCGTTGCCTGGGCAATGATCGGCCCTGAATCGAGTTCCGGTGTTACAACGTGAACGGTCGCACCGTGCAACCGGGCGCCATCCGCGATGGCACGTTCATGGGTGTGTGTGCCCTTGTAGGCAGGCAGCAGCGAAGGGTGGATATTCAGCATCCTGCCACGCCAATGGTCGAGAATTTCAGGTGTCATAACGCGCATGAAACCTGCACAGCAGACGATCTCGACGGCGGCGGCTTTGAGCGCGGCATGGAGCGCCTTGTCGAATTCTTCCCGGGAGGGGAACTGCCGGTGGTCAATGACATGGGCAGGAATTCCGGCATCGCGGGCGAACTGCAGCCCTCCGGCGTCCTGCTTGTTGGAGAAAACGCCAACGACCGTGGCGGGGTATTCAGGATTGCGTGCCGCTTCTACTAGCGCGCGCATGTTTGAGCCGCGGCCCGAAATGAGAATGCCGACCCGCTTCTTCCGCATCAGTC
>CAZUKI010000025.1:0-4696 GCA_964620785.1 uncultured Aestuariivirga sp. | reverse complement strand
TCAATTTCGGCCACGCATCCCTTGGGAAGCACCCGGGGAATGTTCTCGGTAAAGCCGCCGCCCGTGACGTGTGCAAGGGCCTTGATGGCGTGGCCCTTTTTCAGCGCCTTGAGAATGTTCTTCACATAGATGCGCGTCGGCGTGAGCAGGGCCTCTGCCAGTGTTCCTGCCGGGGCAAATGGCGCCTTTGCCGTGAGCGGCAAACCGGAGACGGTCACGATCTTGCGGATCAGGGAATAGCCGTTCGAGTGCGCCCCGCTTGATGCCAACCCGAGGATGACATCGCCGGGCTTCACGTCGGAGCGGGGCAATATCTTCTTGCGCTCGACGGCACCGACAGCGAAGCCAGCGAGATCATAATCGCCGCCATGATACATGCCGGGCATCTCGGCGGTCTCGCCGCCGATCAGTGCGCAGCCGGCCTGCCGGCAGCCATCAGCAATGCCAGCAATGACATCGCGGGCGGCCGCAATGTCCAGCTTGCCGGTTGCATAGTAATCGAGAAAGAACAGGGGTTCAGCACCTTGTACAACAAGGTCGTTGACCGACATCGCAACCAGGTCGATGCCCACGCCGCGATGGATGCCGGCATCGATTGCGAGTTTCAGCTTGGTGCCGACACCATCATTGGCCGCGACCAGCACAGGATCGCGGTAGCCGCAGGCCTTGAGATCAAACAAGCCACCGAAGCCACCGAGGGCGGCGTCAGCACCCTTGCGGCGGGTCGATTTGGCAAGTGGCTTGATGGCGTCCACGAGGGCGTTGCCAGCGGCAATATCCACGCCCGCATCCGCATAGGAAAGGCCGTTTGGAAGTGCTTGTTTGCCACCGTTCATGCCGCTAGTTTGCCCCACAACTCGTGATTTTCGCTTCGCCCGGCCTGATAGCCTATCTGTGTGGTCCGGACAAAGCCCGAATGGATGTAATGGGGACATTTTCAGGAACCTTCCGGATCGTTCTGCTGGCATTGGTGGTGGGCCTGGCGCTGGCCGGGTGCTGCCGCAACGTCAAGGCGGCGGGCATTATCGAAACCAGCGTTTTTGCGGTTACGGGCGTTGCCGTGGATGTCACGGGGCCTGACGCCGCGTCGGCCAAGAACCAGGCCCTTATTGACGCCCAGATGAAGGCCTTCAGCCAATTGGCCGAACGGCTTGGAAACGCAGAACTGGTCAAGGAAGTCTCCGGCTACGAGGCCAAGCAGGTGCTGCCCTACCTCAAGTCGCTGTCAATCGAGGAAGAATCGCTTTCGCCCGGCCGCTACCAGGGCAAGCTCACGGTGCGCTTCCTGCCGGAGAAGATCCGCAGCCTCTATCATGAATTCGGCATCAAGGTTCCCATTGACCAGGGCCCTTCGTTCCTGGTGCTGCCGGTCTGGGCTGCTGACGGGGTGCAGGTGCTGTGGGGCGATACGCCGTGGCAGAAGGCCTTCAAGGGGCTGAACGCACAGCAATCTGACATTCCGCTGATCGTGCCCCTGGGAGATGCGGATGACCGCTCAACGATCAGCGTCACGGACGCCATCAATGGCGACAAGGTGAAGCTGGAAGCCATGCGCCGCCGCTATGATGTCGCGGTCGTCGTCGTCGCCTTTGGCGAACTGGCGGAAGGCGGGGTGCGGGCGAGGATGTCTGGCGATTCGCCATTGGGAAAGTTGAACTTCGATAAGGTTTACATTGCCGAGACGGGCACGATCGACGACTCCGCGGCACTTGCGGCGCAGCGGTTTCATGCCGTGATGGTGGAGAAGTGGAAGTCTGGCGGCGCCAAGGTCGCATCGGGCGGTGCCGGGCAGGGTGGTGAACGCAACTCGCTGAGCGTGTCGATCCCCTTCGCGGGCCCGTCGGAATGGAATGGGCTGCGTTCGCGCATCCTCTCGACGCCGGGCATACTAGGTCTGGATGTGTCGTCGCTTGCGGGAGATGGCGCTGTCGTCAACCTGACTTTTGCAGGCACCCTCGATGACATGCAACAATCGCTCCAATCAACGGGGTTGCAGTTGGCACGAGTGGGCGGCGCCTGGGTCGTCTCGCAGATGTAGGGTGCAGCCAGGATGCCTGTAAACGCACCAAACTTCGTGACGATCTGCCGGATCCTTCTGGTGCCCCTGACCATTTGGCTCATTCTCAGTTCGTCATTCGCCATTGCTTTTGGCGTGTTCATCTTCGCGGGACTGTCGGACGCAGTCGATGGTTTCCTGGCCAGGCGCTACAAATTGCAGACAGAGCTTGGAGAAATCCTCGATCCGATTGCGGACAAGGCCCTGCTTGTGTCGATATTTGTCGCGCTTGGCATGCTGGAACGGCTACCGGCGTGGCTTGTCATTCTTGTGGTAACGCGTGATGTCCTGATCATCGGTGCGGTTGTCATCTCCTGGTTCATGGAGCGGCCGGTTCCCATGAAACCACTATGGATTTCAAAGGTGAACACGACGAGCCAGATTCTCCTGGCTGGGGCGACACTCGCCGCACTGGGGTTTGATCTCGAGATGCAGAGGGTTCTCGATGTCGGTGTTGCCGTGACGGCAGTGCTGACTGCGGCTTCCGGGGCACTCTACCTGCGCAACTGGACGCGGCACATGAGCGCCGGAAGTGGAGAAATGCTGCCGTGACACTTCAACGACAGGCTGGATTCTGGTTCGGCGCTCTGCTTCTGCTGGTGCTGCTCCTGTGGGTGTTCCAGGAGATATTGCTGCCGTTCATTGCGGGATTTGTGCTGGCCTATTTTCTTGATCCCGTAGCTGACAGGCTGGAAAAGGCCGGGCTGCCGCGGCTTGCCGCAACGCTTGTCATCCTGGCGGTTGCCATTGCCGCGGTTGTTCTCGCTGTGCTTCTCCTGGCGCCTATTCTTGTCGACCAGGCCATCAAGCTCGCCAATGACCTGCCGGACCTCATGACGAGCCTGATGGCGCGACTTGATGAAGTGACGCCACAAAGCCTCAAGGACCTGCTGGCGCAAACCGGAAGCAGTGCAACGGGCTCAATTGGCGATATTGCATCCAAGCTGACTGGCTGGCTCGTCAGTGTCCTGCAAACCCTGCTGACTGGCGGCCTGGCGCTGGTCAACATCGTGTCGCTGTTGTTCATCACGCCGATTGTCGCGTTTTACCTCCTCTTGGATTGGGACCACCTTGTTGCGAAAGTCGACAGCTGGTTACCCCGTGACCACCTGGAGGAGGTCAGGGGCATTTTCCGGGACATCGACAAGGCCATGGCTGGGTTCATTCGGGGGCAGGGCACGGTCTGCCTGCTGCTTGGCTTGTTTTATGGTGTGGGCCTCTCACTTGCCGGGCTGAAGTTCGGCCTGGCGATCGGCATTGGTGCAGGGCTTTTGAGCTTCATTCCCTATGTCGGGGCGTTGATCGGTGGTGTCCTCGCCATTGGTGTCGGCCTTGTGCAGTTCTGGCCCGACTACACGATGGTGCTGATCATCATCGCCATATTCGCCGCCGGACAATTCATCGAAGGAAACTTCCTGTCACCCAAACTGGTGGGCGGGTCCATCGGCCTCCATCCCGTCTGGCTGATGTTTGCTCTCTTCGCATTCGGCTATCTGTTTGGATTTGTGGGTCTGTTGCTGGCTGTTCCAATGGCGGCTGCGACCGGTGTGCTGATCCGCTATGGACTGGGGCGCTATCTGGGTTCGCGGCTTTATCGCGAGACGCCGGAAGCAGCCGTGCCGCCGCCGCGCCTGCCAGCCTCCAGGCGCCAGTCGCAGCGCAAGGCCTGAAGCGTTGGCACGGCAACTTGTCCTTGACCTTGCGTTACGACCGGCCTTTGGGCGGGAGGATTTTCTCGTTGGACCATCCAATGCGGCCGCCGTGGCCCTGATTGACCAATGGCCGCGATGGCCAAGCTTTGGTGCCATACTCGTGGGGCCTGCGGGCAGCGGCAAAAGCCATCTGGCGACAGTCTGGCAGCAAAAATCCGGGGCGCAAAGCATCGATGCCGCGAATATGCAGCAGGCGCAGGTGCCGACACTGCTCGCAGACAGGGCCCTGGTCATAGAGGACCTGGATGCAGACAGCCGCGACGAGACGGCCTTGTTCCACATGCTGAACCTGGCGCGTGCTGAAGGGGCTTCGGTGCTTTTCACTGCAGCGCGGCCCGTAGTTGCGCTGGGACTGCGGCTGCCCGATCTCGTTTCGAGGCTGGGAGCGCTGCCCAGCGCGGCGATCGACCCGCCCGACGACGCCCTGCTGAGGGGTGTCCTGGTCAAGCATTTTACTGACCGGCAGATCGCGGTTGACGAAGCAGTCATCTCCTACCTGCTGGCCCGGATGCCGCGCTCCATGGACATGGCCCAGCAGCTTGTGGCGGCTATCGACGCCACCGCCCTGGAGGAAAAAACCGAGGTGACACGCGCCTTTGCGGGCAGGGTGTTGGCCAAACTGGTAGAGCCGGAACTCGGTTAAGAACGATCGGCCGGCACTTTTGCAAAACTGTCATATTCGCCTAACATAGTGGGATATGGACGGATCCACTGCACCCTCAATCACCCTCAATCAGCCCGCGCGGTTCTTCAATCGCGAGCTCAGTTGGCTTGGCTTCAATCTCCGAGTACTGGAGGAAGCAAGAAACCCCAACCATCCGCTATTGGAGCGCGTGCGCTTTCTTTCGATTTCGGGAAGCAACCTTGATGAATTCTTCATGGTGCGGGTGGCCGGGCTTGTGGGGCAGGTCCGCGAACAGATTGCAGA
>CAZUKI010000024.1:16064-18898 GCA_964620785.1 uncultured Aestuariivirga sp. | reverse complement strand
TCCTTGATGCCGCCCAGCGCCTTCTCAAGCATGTCGCGCTCACGCGTGACATTGAGGAGATCGCGCTTGGTGATGCCCTGGCCCTGGCAGGCGATGATTTCATCCAGCGAGCGCAGATGCTTGATCGAGTTGGAAATGGTCTTCCAGTTAGTGAGCATGCCGCCGAGCCAGCGGGAGTTCACGTAATACTGGGCCGACTGCTTTGCCGCCGTGGCGATCTGCTCCTGGGCCGAACGCTTGGTGCCGACGAACAGCACGCGGCCGCCCTTGGCGATAACGTCGGTGACCGTGTTGAGCGCCTGGTGCAGCAAAGGCACCGTCTGCGACAGGTCGATGATGTGAATGCCGTTGCGCGTCCCGTAGATGTAGGACTGCATCTTGGGATTCCAACGATGTGTCTGGTGGCCGAAATGAACGCCCGCTTCCAAGAGCTGGCGCATGGTAAAGGGTACCGTGCCCATGATTTTCCTTCTCCGGTTGATCCGCCACGAGGGAGCTTGCACCGGAGGATTCCGGCACCGGAAGGACTGGCCCTATGAGGCGGGTTTGACCCCGCATGGAACAATCCAACCCCCGTGTGAGTGTTGAACGGCCGGGGCTTTAATTCACCCCATGCTGCAGCGCAAGAGAAAAGCAGGCATTGACTTCCAGTTGCAGTGTGTATAAATACACACATGGATAGCCGTGAGATCATCCGGTTGCTGGAGAAGGATGGCTGGCGGCAGGTTGCCATCAGGGGCAGCCATGTCCAGTTCAAGCACCCGGTGAAGCCGGGACGGGTGACAGTGCCTCATCCGCGCCGGGATGTGCCGCTGGGCACGCTCAAGTCCATTGAAACACAGAGCCAACTCAAGCTGAGGCGTCCATGACCGAATACATTGCCGTCATCCACAAGGAAAAGGACAGCGACTATGGCGCGAGCTTTCCGGACTTGCCCGGCGTCATTGCAGTTGCGGAGAAACTGGAAGACCTGCGCGGCCTGGCACAGGAGGCTCTGGCACTTCATCTCGAAGGCATGGCAGAGGACGGCCAGGAACTGCCTGTACCGAGTTCGCTCGAGGCCATTGCCGGAAACCCCGACCATGATGATGCTGCGGCACTCATCGTTATTGCTGCCCCCGAAACTGGGCGTCCAAGCGTGCGCGTCAACATCACCTTGCCGGACACCATGCTCGACCGCATCGATCGCCGTGCAGCAGAACTCGGCATGACCCGCTCCGGCTTCCTGCTGCAAGCCGCAAAGCGCGAAATGGAGCGCAAGGCGGGGTAGCGCCCGAAGGGTTTTCGCTAATTCTTCCGCGCCAGCGTCAGGCCATCGGCAAGAGGCAGCATGGCGTGGCTCACCCGCCTGTCTGCCTTGATCTTGTCGTTCAGAGCCTTGAGGGCCAGGGTATCGGCGTCACGCTTTTCAGGATCGGCGACGTCACCATCCCAGAGCACATTGTCGATCATCACGAGGCCGCCCGGGCGCAGAAGCTTCAAGGCACCTTCATAATAGGCGTCATAGCCGCTCTTGTCGGCGTCGATAAAGCAGATGTCGAAGCTTCCCGCCCTGCCCTTGCCCAGCAAGCCCTCGATCACGGCATTGCCGCCAGCGAGGCTCAACGTGATGCGATCAGCGACCCCCGCCTTTGTCCAGTAGCGGCGGGCAATCGCCGTCCATTCCTCGCTCACGTCCGCCGCGTGGATATGCGCTTCGCTGCCGAGTGCCATGGCGAGGGAGGAATAGCCCGTGAAAGTGCCGATCTCGAGGATGGCGCGGGCATTCATCGCGCCCGCGATGATCCCCATGAAGGCGCCCTGCTCGGGGGCAATCTGCATGGCGGCATTGCCGCCGAGCTTTGCTGTCGTCTCGGTCCGAAGCTCCGCCAATATAGCAGGCTCATTGTAGGCGTGGGCCTGGTAGTAGCTCAGGACATTGCCTGAAAGTCCAATCGAGGTTTTGCTCATGATGCTGCCGGTTTCGGTTTCTGGATGAAGCGTGTGTAGAGCCAGCCCACGCCGATGAGGCACAGGCCGAGCCCGATGATCGAGGCGATGCGCCACAGCCCGCCAAGTTCAAACAGGTCAAAGCCGAAAACCTTGAGCACGGCCAGCACCAGCACGGCGAGACCGCCGTAGCGGATGGACTGGCGGTCGAGTTTCAGGCCGGCGGCAAAGATCAGGATGCCGGTCAGGATCCAGGCCAATGACACAGTGTAGCTTTCGGCCTGGCTTTCGAATTCCGGCACCAGAACAACATTCTGGAACCAGCGCTTCACCTGCAAGGTGACGAAGGCCATCAGCAACACCAGTGCGAAAATGCCGAGCGCGTTGCGGAAACGTCCAAGCCCCAAGCCTTCGAGCTTGCGGGCCATCAAGGCCAGCAGCGGCACCGGGGCCAGATAGGCAAGCCACAGGCTGTTGACAATGGCATTACCCTCGACGGCATCACCCGTAACCACGGGATTGTGCCAGGTCAGCGCGCCGAAGAAGGCAAGGCAGGAGGCTGCGAGAAGAACACGCGACCCCCATAGGGACACGAACGACGAAAAGAGCTGCTGGCGGTAAGCGAGGCCATAGGCGGCGCCGAGCCAGGCCATGGCATGGGCGCCAAGTTCAAGAAGGCTCATGCCGTCACGGGTGATGCCGCCGCCGATCAGCACGCGAAGTTCGAGTGACACCAGTGCGATGGCAAGCCCTAGCGCAATGCCCTCAAAGGCCGTGCGGTAGCGGGCGAAGCCTTCACCCACGAGTTGCCGCGAAGCCCAGTAGAACAATGCGGCGGGAACGCCATAGCCATAGAGAATCCAGTGCGGGCCGAGCCACAGGTTAGTGGGATCGCCCCAGAATTC
>CAZUKI010000024.1:7266-15964 GCA_964620785.1 uncultured Aestuariivirga sp. | reverse complement strand
CGAGCCACAGGTTAGTGGGATCGCCCCAGAATTCGCGGCCATAGAACAGGCGCAGCGCGGCAAAGCCTGCGATGGCGCTGGCAATGGCTGCCACATGGGGCAAGGCAAAGATCCGCGTTGCGGCCACATAGGCCACCGCAATAAGCGCAACAGCCAAAGTCATGGTCACACCATCGAACAGCCTGTCAGCAGCAAAAAGCAGCAACAGTGCGGACCCGCCCAGCAGAATTTCCACGGCATGGTTTGGCGCGGTCTTGGTGCCCGCCTGCCAATGCCTGAATGCCGCCCCGGCGAGAACCGCCGCCAGCGCTACGCCGAGCACCGCCCAAGCGGTTTCCGACAGGGTGAAATCGGCACGGCCCCAAGCCGCAAACGTAAAAAGGAAGGCACTTCCCGCCGCCAGCGCAGCCCACGGGCGCTTCTCACTGCGCAGAAAGAGTCCAGCAAGGCCCACGACAGTGAAGGCCAGCATGGCAAAGAGTGTCGCGTTGCGGAACCGCGGCGGTTCGATCATGCCCGGCACGGTTGACCAGAAGCCACGCTCGTCGAAGGCCCATTCGTGGAAGCCAACATCACGCCATGAGAGCAACAGTACGAGCGTTGCCAGTGCGGCGGCGAGCGGTGCCGCCACCATGCCGTCGCGCAACCATCCGAAGGCAGTGATGGCCGTGGCAGCAATCGCAAAGAGGACCAGCGCCAGCGTCGCGTGGCCTGACTGCCAGGTGAGGAAGGCAAGGACCAGGACAGCCGCCGCGATGCCAAAAACGGCGATGCGCATGGGATGCGACAAGTGTTCGGGATCGGCGAGTGTTCCCATGTCGGCGGCAAGAATTCCCCTGCCCTTCGGAATGAGGGTAGCGGCGGCACCCAGGAACAGCCCGAAAACACCGATGGCCCATATCGGCTGGACACCAAATCCATTGATCCAGAACAGGGCCCAGAGGGCGGCTCCGGCAATGGCGGCGTAGCCCAGCCACCACCACGGCCGGTCGCGCAGTTCATACAGCGAGGCCGCCACGATAACGGCGAGATAGAGGAAGAAGCCCAAGGCACTCGGATTTTCCGATGGCACGAGCATGGGTGCCACGAATGCGCCGATCAGGCCGAGCGCGGCGATCAGTGGTCCTTGCCGCCGTGACAGCCAGAGGGCCGCAAGGCCGACAGCAACCAGAAGCGGGAAACACAGCGTGGGGCTCAGAATGCCATAGAGCGCATAGGCCGCGTAGATCACGCCAAAGGCGATGACGAGGCCAGCGGCCGAAAGTGCCGCCGGAATGTAACCCTTGGCGACTTCACCACCGCGTTTGCGGGCCCATTCGCCGGCATAGACCAGTGCCGCCGCTGCGATCAGGCCGACGATGACCCGCGCCATGGGAGGAATGAGGCCGGCGTCATGGGCGTATTTCACAAACAGCAGGCCGCCCAATGCAACGGCAATGCCGCCAGCCCAGACAAACCAACGCGAAGCGAGCGTGCTTTCAACATCCCGGTAGCGGCCGGGCGGCGCCCTTGGTGGGATGAATTCCTTGAGCGAAGGTTGTGGCGGAGGCGGCGGTGCCTCAACCTTGCTGGCGGCTGGCGCCGCGCTTTCTGCCATCACTGCGGCGGGGGTTTTCTCGGTCGCGCTTCTGGACTTGGACTTTGCAGGGGCCATCTCGGGCTCCTGCATTGGTGCCGGTGGCGGCACAGCGGCCGGAGCCGCCGGAAGTTTCGCCAGTTCGGCCTTCAGCTTGCGCAGCGAGGCATCGACATTGGACACCTGCACCATAGCGATGATCGCAAGGATGGGACCGGCCAGGAGAACCAGGAGTGCTAGGACGACGAGAGATTCCATGGGTAACTTGTAGGATACTTGCCTCCGGCTGTCGAAGGGTGGAAAAGCCGCCAGCCATGGCTCTTCGCGCCTCCATCAACAGGAATTTGCTGTCAACCGACCCGGTCCGGCTGGAAGTTGCGCACGGCCTCGTGGAATATGAAGCAGCCGTCACGCGCATGGAGATGGAGGCCGCTGCCATCGCCGCTGGGCAGCGCAATGAATTGCTCTGGCTGGTGGAACACCCGCCTGTTTACACCGCCGGGACGTCAGCCAAAATTGCCGACCTTGTTGACCCTTCACGCTTTCCAGTGTTCCAGACCGGGCGCGGCGGACAATACACCTACCACGGCCCCGGCCAGCGCGTGGCCTATGTGATACTCGATCTCAAGAAGCGCGGCGGCGATGTGCGGGCCTTCGTGGCAGGGCTAGAGCGCCTCATCATCGCGACCCTTGCCGATTTCGGTATTGCCGGGGAAGTCCGCGAGGATCGTGTCGGCGTCTGGGTGCGGCATCAAACCGGTGAGGACAAGATTGCCGCCATCGGCATCCGCGTGCGCCGGGGCGTGAGCTATCACGGCCTTGCCATCAACGTGATGCCCGATCTTTCTCACTTCGATGGCATTGTTCCTTGCGGCGTTTCGGAACACGGCGTCACAAGTTTCGCCAGGCTTGGTCACAGCACCGGCATGGCGGAGGTTGACGCCGCCCTGCTCCGGCACTTCGAGGCGATATTCGCGCCGCTTATGCGAACTCCATGATCACCGCATCGACGCCCAGGCTGTCGCCCGGCTTGGCGTTGAGTTTCTTCACTGTCACGTCGCGCTCGGCGCGCAGGATGTTCTGCATCTTCATGGCTTCGACAATGGCAAGCGGCTCGCCTGCCTTGACTTCCTGGCCCTCGACCACCGAGAGCGCAACAACCAAGCCCGGCATGGGGCACAGCAGCGTCTTGGAACTGTCTGCCGCATTCTTTTCCGGCATAAGGCGGGCAAGCTCGGCTTCGCGGCCAGTATAGACATAGGCATTCGTGGTGATGCCGCGCCAAGCGAGGCGATAGCCGTTCACAACTGACCTGACCTGAACCGTCATGCCATCCAGCGTCATGGTGTCATCGCCCGGCAGCCATCCGCAGGTCCGGGCGGCGTGTTCGATCTCCGGGGTCAATTCCTGGGCGATCCACTGTTCACCCAGCTTGACGTGCCGCACCTTCTCAAACTGCACCTTGCGACCGTTCATCTGGCCGGAGATTGCGCGCTTGCGCAGGTTCTCCACATGGTCGAGCACGGCGGCAACCCACGCAAGCCTGCCAGCCGCTTCGTCAGTCAACGCAGCGCCACTGAAGCCGCCTGCAAATTCCTCGGCAATGAAGCCGGTCGAGAGAGCACCCTGCTGCCAACGGGCATTGCCCATAATGGCGGAAACAAAGGGAATGTTGTGTTGAATGCCGCTGATGACAAACTTGTCGAGGGCGTCCGACATGGCGGCAATTGCCGCGGCGCGTGTCGGCGCATGGGTGCAGAGCTTGGCGATCATGGGATCATACCAGATCGAAATCTCTCCGCCCTCATAGACGCCCGTGTCATTGCGCACGGTCACGCCGTTGGCGCTCGCCTCGGCTGGTGGACGATAGCGCACCAGCCTGCCGGTGGACGGCAGGAAGTTCCGGTATGGGTCCTCGGCATAGACGCGGCTTTCCACGGCCCAGCCCGATAGTTTCACGTCCTTCTGGGCGATCGAGAGTTTTTCCCCGGCAGCAGAGCGGATCATCTGCTCCACGAGGTCTATCCCGGTGATCAGTTCGGTGACCGGATGCTCCACCTGCAACCTCGTGTTCATTTCGAGGAAGAAGAAGCTCTGGTCCTGCCCGGCGACGAATTCCACGGTGCCGGCACTGTCATAGGCAACGGCCTTGGCCAGTGCCACGGCCTGTTCGCCCATCGCCTTGCGGGTCTTCTCGGAAAGAAGCGGCGATGGCGCTTCCTCGATCACCTTCTGGTTCCGGCGCTGGATGGAACACTCGCGCTCGCCAAGGTGGATGACATTGCCATGCTTGTCGCCGAGCACCTGGATCTCAATGTGGCGCGGGTTGACGATGAATTTCTCGATGAAAACGCGGTCGTCGCCAAAGGATGCCTTGGCTTCGGCGCGCGCCAGTTGGAAACCCTCCCGGCATTCAGCGGCAGAATAGGCAAGGCGCATGCCCTTGCCACCGCCGCCTGCCGAGGCCTTGATCATCACCGGATAGCCGATCTCTCCGGCGATCTTCACGGCCTCGTCAGCATCCTCGATGATGCCCATGTAGCCGGGAACGGTGGATACGCCCGCCGCCGCGGCAGCGCGCTTGCTCTCGATCTTGTCGCCCATGGCGTCGATGGCGCCGGGGTTTGGCCCGATGAAGGTGATGCCGTGTTCGGCCAGCGCCTTTGGAAAGGCCGAGCGTTCAGACAGGAAGCCATAGCCCGGATGGACGGCTTCCGCCCCGGTGCGCTTGCAGGCTTCAATCACCTTGTCGATGACGAGATAGGATTCGGCTGCCGCAGCCTTGCCGATGGCGATTGCCTCATCGGCCATGTCCACGTGTAGGGCCCTGGCATCGGCCTCGGAATAGACGGCGACAGTCTTGATTCCCATTTTGCGGGCGGTCTTGATGACGCGGCAGGCGATCTCGCCCCGGTTGGCGATCAGAATTTTCTTGAACATGGAAGAACCCCTAGCGGGAGGACATGCCGAGTGCAATGCGATCCAAAGTAGGGCTACTTCAGCAGCGCCCGGGCTGCCTCGGGCAGAGGCCCATAATCCTTGTCCCGCAGGAACTGGGCCAGAGCCTTCGGAAATGGGATCGGTTTCAGGTTTTCGGCCGGGCAGTCTTCGACCTTCTGGCCGCTGCTGCACTCCTGGGGGCCGAAGCCATTGTCCGGGTCGAAGTTCTTTTCCATCGTTGCCCAGGCTTCTGCGCCTTCGCCGAGCAGGTTCTTGCCGGCAACCCAGGCCGCCAGGAAGCCGTTCGACTTCAAGGCGTCGGGATGCAGTTTGGCGTTGAAATCGAACCAGGCAAGCTGCTGCTTCAGGAATGGACGCATCGCAGGGGTGTTGGTGATGTCGACCAGAGTTCCGCCGCGAAGCTGGCTGTAACGCTGGATACTATAAGAACCGGCATAGGATTCAAAGGCATAGAGGAATGAGTTGTCGACATTGATGAGCTCTGTTGCGCCATCGCCGTCAAGGTCTTCATAGGCATAGCCGCCACCATCAAGCATCTGGCCGTCGAGCAAAGTCCACGCCGCCGCGCCAGATGGCTTGGTGGCTATCCAGGTCATGGTGCAGCAGTGGGCCCCTCCGGTGTAACGGGTCACGACCACTTGCGGGGCGGTCGTCGCCGGGTCGAGGCGGAGCAGCCCTGCGGTGCTGCCAGTCACGGTGAACTGGTCGCCCGTCGAAAAGGCGAAGGCCTGCTTGCCCGCTTCGCTCGCCGTGATGCTGGTGGGCCCGGGGTTGTCTTCATCACCATTCAGAACAACGTCCACAGCAAGCTCGCCTGCTGAGAAATGCGCTGGCTTGGCGGGGCCATAGTCGGATAGCGGGCCGCCGGCGCCATCGTCGGGAGCCTTCAGCCACACTTGCTCGCGGTAGTTTTTGCCCGAAGACAGCAATGCATCCTTCGGCAGGTCGTCGGTCAAATTCTTCTCGGCAGCAGTCACATCGGCAAGGCTTGCTGCCTTGAAGGGCCCAAGCACCACGGCAAGCCAGCCATCCTTTGAGGCCATCACCCGTGCGCCCTTCCAGGCGTAGTAATCGGCAATGCCCTTGGCGGTGTCGATGTCCCTGGTCGAGGCCACGGTGAGCCAGCGTTCCCCCGGCTTGAGCGGCGGCACTGGCTCGGCTGCTATTGCCTGTCCAGCCGCCAGCCCCAGCAGTGCGGCTGTGACTTTCAGAATCGTCTTCATGGTGCGTGCTCCCCGGGCAAACCTAGCGAGTTTCAATTGCCGCGCAAATGGCTTATGGGGCGGGCCATGACCGTTCATGTTCCGAAAGTGGGCCTCGTCCAGCTGGGGTGCCCGAAGAACCTCGTTGATTCCGAGCGCATCCTCACGCAGCTCAGGGCCGAAGGCTATGTGATCGCGCCGGGCTATGACGATGCCGATGTGGTGATCGTCAACACCTGTGGCTTTCTCGATTCTGCCAAGGCCGAAAGCCTGTCGGCCATCGGCGAGGCGCTGGAAGAAAATGGCCGGGTGATCGTGACCGGCTGCTACGGCATCGAGGACGAGGCAATCCGCAAGACGCACCCATCGGTCCTGGCGGTCACCGGCCCGCACCAGTATGAGGCCGTGGTGAAGGCAGTCCATGATGCCCTGCCCCCGGCCCATGATCCCAAGCTGGATCTCGTCCCGCCGCAGGGCCTGCACCTCACGCCCCGGCACTATGCCTATCTCAAGATTTCCGAAGGCTGCAACAACCGCTGCACCTTCTGCATCATTCCCTCGATCCGCGGTGATCTCGTCTCGCGCCCTGCCGCCGCCGTGCTCTATGAGGCAGAACGGCTGGTGAAGGCGGGCGTCAAGGAACTGCTTGTCATCTCGCAGGATACGTCGGCTTATGGTGTCGATGTGAAATATGCATCATCGCCCTATCGCGGCCGCCAGGTGCGCGCCAAATTCTATGACCTCGCCAAGGAACTGGGCGATCTCGGCGCCTGGGTGCGCCTGCACTATGTCTATCCTTATCCGCACGTCGATGATGTCATTCCGCTGATGGCGGAGGGCAAGTTGCTGCCTTATCTCGATATCCCCTTCCAACACGCCTCGCCGACTGTGCTCAAGTCCATGCGCCGCCCCGCCAACCAGGAGAAGGTTCTGGAGCGACTCACCAAGTGGCGCGGCATGTGCCCGGACATTGCTGTGCGCTCAACCTTCATCGTGGGCTTTCCCGGCGAAACCGATGCGGACTTCGAATATCTGCTGCAATGGCTGAAGGAAGCGCGGCTGGAGCGCGTCGGCTGCTTCAAGTATGAACCTGTGTCAGGTGCGGTCGCCAATGACCTTGGCCTGCCGCAGGTGCCGGATGAAGTGAAGGCAGAACGTTATGCCCGCTTCATGGAAACCCAGCAGGCCATCTCTGCCGATGTCCAGCGCGGCAAGATCGGGCGCGAAATCAACGTCCTCGTGGATGAGATTGACCTTGAGAATGAGGAAGCCGTGGCCCGCTCGCCGTGGGATGCACCGGAGATTGACGGCAACGTCTTCATTCCGGGTGCAACGGATCTGAAGCCCGGCGACATGGTCAAGGTCCGCATCATTGATGCGGAAGAATATGACCTCGTGGCCGAGCGGCTCTAGAAATCGCGGCCTTCGACAAAGAAGCCGTAGAGGCTTGTGAGATAAGTGACGGTGTAGATGGTGACGATCCAGCTCACGATCTGCTGCACCACGGACGCCACGACATATCCGGCACCGCCACCTGCCAGTGTCGAGGCATAGCCAATCGCCAGGCCGATCAGCAGTGCCGTGACCAGGATGAAAACCCCGGCGATACAGAGCTGCAGCGAGTTGCCCGCGGTTTTTTCCATGGCCATCTTGAACTTGAAACTGTCATTGCCCACGGCGATGGCCGGCAGTTTCACCATCAGGCGATAGGACAGCGGAATGGCGATCAAACCTGTCAGGGCCATCGTCAGGGTGCTTGCGGCGCCGATACCAAGGCCGGAAACGCCGGTCAGCAGTGACAGGAGAATGACAATCGGCACACATGCGGCCAACACAATCAGGATGACGAGCAAGGTGTTGCCGAAGTAGCGCCAGACCACGCCGTCGAGGCGAAGGCGGGCGCGGCCGATCGGCAGCTCGTCCTTCAGGATGTAGCGATGCCAGTTCACGGCAATCGACGAAAACACCAGCATCGATGCAAGGCCCATCAGCATGTAGGTGCTGCCAACCTGGGCATTGCGCGCCAGCGCCACTGCGTCCTTGGCCTCGGGGTCGATCGGCGGCAGTGTGGTCTCGAGCAGCAGGCTCAATGGCACGGTGATGAGAAGCCACGGCCAACTCACATGCCAGGCAAAGCGCAGGTGGTCTATCACTGAACGCAGGGCGTGGCTCAGCACACCATAGACCGGCAGTTTCCTCATGGTGCATCCATCGCTTTTGCGGGCAGGCTGTGCTCGCGCTCGAACATGTAATCCCGCGTCAGCGGCAACGCCCGCGCGGTCTTGGTAAGCTGAAGCTGGAAGTTCATGTGCTTGCCATGGCTGAAGGCAAGCTCGCTGGCTATCAGGTAGAACTCCCACATGCGGCAGAAGCGCTCATCCATCATGCCCGCAACCTCCGCCCGGTGCAGTTGGAACCGCCGCTCCCATTCGGCGAGGGTCTTTGCGTAGTGCAGGCGCAGGATCTCGATGTCCGTCACCCAGAGGCGAGATTTTTCCACTGCCGTCAGTGTTTCGGAAAGTGCCGGCGAATAACCACCGGGAAAAATGTATCGCCTGATCCATGCACCTGTCTGGCCAGGTCCGCCCTTGCGCCCGATGGAGTGGACCAGTGCAACGCCATCATCCTTGAGGAGGCGCGAGATGGTCCCGAAATATTCTTCGAAGTACTGCACGCCCACATGCTCGAACATGCCGACGGAGACAATGCGATCAAATTGTCCCTGCACATGGCGATAGTCCATCAGTTCAAAGCGCACCCTGCCCGAAAGCCCACGCTCGCTGGCCCGTGTCCGCGCCAGTTCAAGCTGCTCTTTTGACAGCGTCACGCCAACCACTTCTACATCTGCCGCCGCAGCGAGGTAGAGCGCCATGCCGCCCCAACCGCAGCCGATGTCGAGCACGCGCTGGCCTGGCTTCAGGTCAAGCTTTGCCGCGATGTGGCGCAGCTTGTTCTGTTG
>CAZUKI010000024.1:4763-7166 GCA_964620785.1 uncultured Aestuariivirga sp. | reverse complement strand
TAGGCCTCACCGGCGTGAAGCTCCGGATTGACGAAGAGCTTCCAGGACAGGGCCGGATCCTTCAGGCGCACCGACGCGCGCGGGCCCTCGCCGCCTGAATAGGTTGACGATTTGCCGCTGGCATCCACCACGGTGAGAGACCCGTGCTGGATGAACCTCTTGAGAAGACTATCGAGAAGCATTCAAAGCGGAATGTTGTCGTGTTTTTTCCACGGATTCTCAAGGTGCTTCTGCTTGAGCATGTCGAGGGCACGGGCAATGCGGCGGCGTGTCGAATGCGGCATGATCACATCATCGAGAAAGCCACGTTCGGCGGCAACAAAGGGATTGGCGAAGCGGGCCTTGTAGTCGCTCTCGCGCGCCGCGATCTTCTGCTGGTCGGCAAGTTCGGCACGATAGATGATTTCCGCGGCACCCTTGGCGCCCATGACGGCAATCTCGGCTGTGGGCCAGGCATAGTTCACATCACCGCGCAGGTGCTTTGACGCCATCACCACATATGCGCCGCCATAGGCCTTGCGCGTGATCACGGTGATCTTCGGCACGGTTGCCTCGGCATAGGCATAGAGCAGCTTGGCGCCGTGCTTGATGAGGCCGCCATATTCCTGCGCGGTTCCCGGCAGGAAGCCCGGAACATCGACGAAGGTTATGACAGGAATATTGAAGCAGTCGCAGAAGCGAACAAAGCGGGCGCCCTTCCTGCCAGCATCCGAGTCCAGCACTCCGGCCAGCACCATGGGCTGGTTTGCGACGATGCCAACGGTGCGTCCCTTGATGCGGGCAAATCCGCAGATGATGTTCTTGGCGTGAGCCTCCTGAATCTCGAAGAAATCTCCACCATCGACAGTCTTGAGGATCAGTTCCTTCATGTCATAGGGCTGGTTCGGATTGGCAGGGATGAGCGTGTCGAGGCTTTCGTCGATGGCTTCCGCATCCTGAAAGTCAGGGATCACCGGAAGCTCGGCGGTGTTTGAAGACGGCAGAAAATCAATGAGGCGGCGCATCTGCAACAACGCCTCGACGTCATTTGCGAAGGCCTTGTCGGCAATTGATGACTTCGTGGCATGGACGGAGGCGCCACCCAGTTCCTCGGCAGTGACGGTTTCGTTCGTCACCGTCTTCACCACATCAGGCCCGGTCACGAACATGTAACTCGTGCCCTGCACCATGAAGATGAAATCCGTCATGGCCGGGGAATAGACATCGCCGCCGGCGCAAGGGCCCATGATCACGGAAATCTGCGGCACAACACCGGAAGCAAGCACGTTGCGCTGGAACACCTCGCCATAGCCGCCAAGGGCATCGACACCCTCCTGGATGCGGGCGCCGCCGGCATCGAACAGGCCGATGATCGGGGCACGGCTGCGCAGCGCCATGTCCTGCAGCTTGGTAATCTTGCGCGCATGGGCTTCCGAGAGCGAGCCGCCAAACACCGTGAAGTCCTTGGCGAAGACATAGATCAGGCGACCGTTGACCGTGCCCCAGCCTGTCACCACGCCGTCACCCGGGGTCTTGGTCTTTTCCATGCCGAAGTCCGTGGCACGGTGCTCCACGAACATGTCGAATTCCTCGAAGGAGCCGGGATCGAGCAGCAGGTCGATGCGCTCGCGGGCCGTCAGCTTGCCCTTGGCGTGCTGGGCGTCGATGCGCTTCTGGCCGCCACCAAGATGCGCTTCGGCACGCTTGCGATCGAGAACTTCCAGGATTTCCTGCATGGCGAATGCCCCTTGGTTGATGTGGTGCTTCTAGCAGCCCGCGGCAGTGGGTCAAATTGGCTTCATGGCCAGTCTGCTAGCTATTCTTGGAGATTTGCCAGGGATGCCGAGACCCACTGGTGGAATGTAGGAATATATGGCGGTTTCACAGCGCGGTGTCAAGGATTATTTTCATAGTGGCACCTAACGCAGCTATGCCCGGCCGTTCTCCAGCAGGATCGGCTTGCCATGCGGTGTTGCCCTTGCCGCCCGGTCCCAGGCGTCGATGCGCGCCAGGCGCTCGGAGTTGATCATCAGGCCCTTGTCCTCGACGATTGCCTCAAGGGCCGCAAGCCAGCTTTCGTAGTAGGGCCGCTCCGGTTCGGCCTTGAGCGCCGCCCCCAGGCGTTCGGTCCATTCGCTCCAGGTGAAGCAGCCCTTCTCGTTGAGCTTCACCGTCATGGCGAAGGCTTCCGCCTCCCAGGGTGCTGCGAATGGCCCTTCAGGCTCATGCTGCTTCAAGATAAGGCTCCCAGAGGTCGAGGCAGACGCTGTCCGTGCTGCCATTGTTCCAAAGTTCCTGTGCGCTGAACTGAACGGCGTAGAGCCAGCCCGAGGCGTTTCTGTCGCCCTGCGCCGAGGCATCGGCAAAGGCGAAGTTGCCATGCACCGCCACAACCTTTCCCACCTTGGCCGTGGCGTAGGACGG
>CAZUKI010000024.1:0-4663 GCA_964620785.1 uncultured Aestuariivirga sp. | reverse complement strand
GTCGCAAGCACGACACCGAGGGCGCGCCTTTCCCAGGGCTCGTGAAAAAGCGGTTCGTCCCGTTCTGGCTGCACCGGGCCAAAGCCGCCCACGCCGCCAAGATCATGCGGGCCCCTCATGCCGTCACCACTGCGGTGCCAATCATCGAGTTACGGCTGACCAGTGCGGCGAGTTCTTCCTCGGTCATGCGCTCCGTGCCTTGCGGGCGTTCGGGAATGACGAGGTAGCGAATTTCGGCGGTCGAATCCCAGACGCGAACTTCCTTGCCGGGGGGAAGCGTCACGCCGAACTCCTTGAGGACTTCGCGCGGTTCCTTCACGGCGCGGCTGCGATAGGGCGGCGACTTGTACCAGACGGGCGGTAACCCCAGCACCGTCCACGGATAGCAGGAGCACAGGGTGCAGACGACGAGGTTGTGCAGTTGCGGCGTGTTGAACAGCGCCACCATGTGTTCGCCCTGCCGGCCAGAATATCCGAGCGAGGCGATTGCCGCCGTGGCATCGCGCTTCAGCCAGTCAGC
This sequence comes from uncultured Aestuariivirga sp., assembly GCA_964620785.1. GTDB lineage: Bacteria > Pseudomonadota > Alphaproteobacteria > Rhizobiales > Aestuariivirgaceae > Aestuariivirga. Next base: position 4,143 of record CAZUKI010000024.1, on the reverse strand, counting down.
GAAGGCAGGGTCAGTCCAGGCCCTTGCCACGACGCGCGCGCCATTGCGCGGGCCCACCTTCGTTTCATAGGTTTCGATGATCGCATCGACAGCGGCAGCCTCGATGAAACCCTTCTCGGTCAGCAGCGACTCCAGCGCCTTCACGCGGAGCGCGATGGGCGACAGTTCCGAGCCTTCGTGGTGGTCATGGTCGTGACCGTGGTCATGATCGTCGTGGGGCATGGCCCATCCTACTCCAGAAGCCCGAGAAACTGAACCAGGCCGTTGAACTCCCGGCCGCGGGCTTCCCGCCGCAGCCTGGCTTCCCAATCCTCACCCCATTGGCTCACCTGGAAATCCTCGTCCAGATTAGCGGCGGCCCAACAGGTTTCGGGTGTGATGGCCCCCTGCTCCAGCATGACTGCCAGCAACGCCGACCCTGTCAGGGTGGTTAGCAGATAGGCAGCGGTCAGCCTCCAGTTGTCCAAGGCCTCGATGCCCGCACGCAGCCGTGCCAGCGCCTCAGAGTCCTGGGCCCGGTGCGTGATGCCTGATACCGGATGAAACACCATGCCGTGCTGGTTGGCGGCCCATTTCAGCACTGGGTTCCACAGTTCGGCTTGCAGGGTCACAAGGTTTTCGGGCTCGCTGGCACGATACAGCACGAGGTCGGAATTTGCGTATTGCACGATCTCGTCGATGACATGCTGGCGTTCCGCGGTGGCGCGATCAATTGCCGTGTTGGAAAGCTTGGTGAGCGGCATCAGGGCGGGATTGATCACATCAACCTGCGCCATCCATTCAGCGGCCACTGCCTCGGCGAGCCTTCGGTTCGGAAGCTGAAGCGGTGCCTTCAAAGGCGTCTTGACGCCGCGCCCATCGAGCAGGATGCGGTTGTCCTCGGAGACCTGCACATCCTTGTAGAACCGTTTCGGCAAGGGCCGTTCCACACGGTCCCTCGCCAGCCTGTCGAGGCGCTCTGCTTCAGTTTCATTCCGTGTCATAGCGTTTGGCGTCAAACCCCAGCATTTCAAAGGTTGCCAGCATATGCTCCGGCAGCGGCGCCGATAAGTCTATGGTGCCACCTCGCGGATGCGGAAAGACAATGCGCCGCGCATGCAGGTGCAGGCGATTCTCGACACCCTCCGGCAGGTCAACGTCGCCACCATATTTGTTGTCGCCGAGAATGGGCGTGCCGATGTGGGCGGCATGAGCGCGAAGCTGGTGCTGGCGGCCGGTTGTCGGCTGCATGGACAGCCAGCTTGCTACCTGGCCCGCCTTGTCGATAACCGCATACTGGGTGATGGCGCGCTGCTCGTCATCTTCCTCGCCTTCGCGAGAGGCGCGCATCCGGTCTCCTTCGGGTCCCTTGGCCTTGACCAGGGCGACATCGATCTTTCCCTGAAGAGGCTTCGGCACACCCTTGACCACGGCCCAGTAGGTCTTCTTGACGGTGCGGGTTGCGAACAGCTTGCCAAGTGATGCCGCGACGGCCCGGCGTTTCGCAACTACGATGACACCCGATGTGTCACGGTCGAGGCGATGGACCAGCAAGGGACGCTCACCCAATTCCACGCCGAGCCCCATGAGAAGGCCGTCAAGGTGGTGATGGGTCTTGGTGCCGCCCTGCACCGCGAAGCCGGATGGCTTGTTCAGGACGAAGATATCCTTGTCCTCGTGCATGACCATGGAATCGAACAGCCGCCGCTCCTCGCGGGTCAGTGGCTTTATGTCGGCCTTCGGCGTGTCGGCGGGCCTCCTGTCGAAGGCAAGCGGCGGCACGCGAATTTCGTCACCTTCCTTCAACCTCGTGCTGGTCTTGGCGCGCGCCGCACCAACCCTGACCTGACCCGTCCGGGTCAACTTGTTGAGATAGGCAAACGTCACTTGCGGGAAATGCAGCCTGAACCAGCGGTCGAGGCGCATCCCATCCTCGTCAGCCGCCACGCTGTGGCGCTTGACCTCGTTCATGCAGCGAACGCCCGCACAAGCCACAGCCCGAGGAAACAGGCGAGGATCGAAAGCCCCACCGAAGCCAGAATGTAAACCGTGGCCGTGCCCATCTCGCCCCGTTCAATCAATGCGGCGGTATCATAGGAAAAGGCCGAGAAGGTGGTGAAGCCGCCGAGGAAGCCGGTGGTGAGCGCCAAGCGCAGGGTTTCACCTTCCGGCCATTTCCGCGCGAACAGGGCAACGAGCACACCCATGGCAAGGCTGCCAAGGACGTTCACCGCGAAGATGCCCCATGGAAAGCTTTGTGCGTGCAACCTGCTCAAGCCGAGGTTCAGGCCATAGCGCGCGGCCGATCCCACGGCCCCACCCGCGGCAATCCATAGCACGGTGGTCACAGCCAGCCCTTGCGCTTGAAATAGAGGAACGGCAGCACGGCCGAGGCGATCATCATGCCGATGGCAAAGGGATAGCCGTATTCCCAGGGTAGCTCCGGCATGTGCTGAAAGTTCATGCCATAGATGGAGGCAACCAGCGTCGGCGGCAGGAAGACCACGGCAGCAACCGAGAAAATCTTGATGATGCCGCTCTGCTCGATATTGATCATGCCAAGCACGGCATCGAGCAGGAAGCTGATCTTGCCGGAAAGGAAACTCGCATGGTCCGTCAATGACTGGATGTCGCGCTGGATGATCTTGATGCGGGCACGGTTCTCCTTCATTTCCTTGCCCAGCTTTATCTGGTCGATCACCGCCTGGGCGAAGGCGACCATGCGGCCAATGGAAACAAGGCTTTCGCGGACCTTGGAATTGAAGTCACCCTCCTCGCCCACCTTGCTGAGAAGTTCCTCGAGGTTCTTAGGCTTGCGGCGCGGCTTGCGGCTCTTCCTGCGCTCGACAAACGAGGTGTCGAACACCTGCTTCGAGGTTTCCTCGACAATGGCTCCGACGCGCTCGAGATGATCTGCGGCGCGGTCAACGACCGCTTCCAGCAAGCTGATCAGGATGCCCCAGCCGGTCATCGCAGTCGATTGCGGTTTCATTGCCTGCTTGACGTAAACGGGGAACGCCTGCGGGTGATGATAGCGGATGGTGATGAGATGATTGCCCTTGATGATGAAGGTCACCGGCGACGACTCCGGACGCTCATCTTCGCCGCGCCGGATCAGGTTTGTCGTCATGAAGGCGGCGCCATCCTCCTGATAGAGTCGGCTCGACACTTCGATCTCGGCCAACTCACCGCGAGTCGGAATGTCGATCTTGAACATGGCTTCGACCGCATGTTCTTCCTCGTAGGTTGGTTCCACGAGGTCGATCCAGACGGCGTCCTGCGGAATCGCCGAAGGGTCGGTGACGCCCCCGTACTCCACGAGGCAGCCGTTCTCTGTGCCGTAAGCTGAAAGCATGGGACTCTCACCAGATTTGCGCCTCCTTTGCCTCAGTTGTTTGACAGGGGCAAGGGCGGGCGGCAAAGACGGTTCATGAAACCAATTCACGTCATCGGTGGGGGAATGGCCGGGTCAGAAGCCTGCTGGCAGCTGGCCTCGGCCGGGGTGCCCGTGGTGCTCCACGAAATGCGGCCCAGGCGCGGGACAGATGCCCACAAGACTGACGGATTGGCGGAACTGGTCTGCTCCAATTCCTTCCGTAGCGATGATCATGAGACAAATGCCGTGGGGCTGCTGCATGAGGAAATGCGGCTGGCCGGCTCCCTGATCATGGCCGTGGCGGCCCGGCACCAGGTTCCGGCCGGAAGCGCGCTGGCCGTGGACCGGGAGGGCTTCAGCCAGGAGGTGTCTGCACGGCTCGGCAATCATCCGCTGGTAACAATCGACCGGCAGGAAGTTGCGGGCCTTCCCCCCGAGGATTGGGACAATGTCATCGTGGCGACCGGCCCCCTCACCTCTCCGGACCTTGCCGCCGCCATTCGTGGTTTGACGGGTGAGGACTCGCTCGCCTTCTTCGATGCCATCGCCCCCATCATCCACCGCGAATCCATCGACATGGACATCGCCTGGTTCCAGTCGCGCTATGACAAGGTTGGCCCCGGCGGCACCGGCAAGGACTACATCAACTGCCCGATGACCCGCGACCAGTATGGGGCTTTCGTGGCCGCCCTCAATGATGGGGAAAAGGGTGACTTCAAGGAATGGGAAAAGAACACGCCCTATTTCAATGGCTGCCTGCCCATCGAGGTCATGGCGGAGCGCGGGCC
>CAZUKI010000023.1:4575-19691 GCA_964620785.1 uncultured Aestuariivirga sp. | reverse complement strand
AATACAACGCCATCCGCAAAGCCACAGCAAGGATGCCAGACTGAATGACAGAGAGGCGCTTTGAATGGTTCCATAGGTATTCACCCAGAAATGGGGGTGATCTGGCTGGCGTATCGAAAGAAACCCACAACGCCATTCTGGACCTATGGGTGCAGCGTCTCTCAAAGGCCCAGATTGCTTCCAAGCTCAATGTCAGCACCGGCTTAGTCAGAAAGGTGGTCAGGATGGCACGGCTTGAACAAGACCCGCGCGGCTTCGCCAAGACACAACCCCTTATCAACACACATGGGCAATTCGTAGGCGTCCTGGAACTCTACCAGCAGCATATGATCGTCAAGGGACTCTCCGAAAAGCTCGATGTCCACTTTACAAAGGTGGAGCAGGCAATTCGGGAGACCGTGAAGGAAATCGAGGGCAAATGACACTTGATGAAGCTCGAGTCGTCCTCTCGGACTTGTTGGCAAGGCTGCAATTCGCCCAATATCAGAAACGGGAACAGGACGCAGCCGAGGCGCTGACGGTCGTTCTGAAGCACATTTCTAAAACTAAACTAGTGGGTCAATAGAATGCCTTTCAAGAAAGGTCACAAGAAACAGGGCGGGCGAGTAGCCGGAACGCCAAACAAAACCACCCGCGACCTCAAGGAAGCCATCCTTGCTGGCGCAGAGGCCGTTGGGCTGGATGGAGCAGGGCTGGATGGCCTCAAGGGCTATTGCATACGCCTTGCTGGAAGCGAGCCAAAGGCTTTCGCGGCACTGCTTGGCCGTGTTCTGCCCATGCAGGTGTCAGGCACTGATCCGGACGGAAACCCTACGGAGTTCATAATCCGTGTCGTCAAGCCGTGAGGTAGAGGTTGCTGAAGTCTATGTTCCGCTGCTCAAGGACGCCCGATACAAGGGAGCCTTTGGCGGGCGCGGATCAGGGAAATCGCATTTCTTCGCAGAGCAGCTCATTCTCCGTGCCGCATCGAGGCCAACCCGCGCCGTTTGCATCCGTGAAGTGCAGGACACGATCAAGGATTCCGTCAGGCAGTTGCTGGTGGACAAGATCGCCTCTCTCGGCATCGGCTATGCGCTTGAAATCCTGGAAACGGAAATCAGGGGCAAGTTCAACAACAGCCTCATCATCTTTCGCGGTATGCAGTCCTACAACGCCGATAACATCAAATCCCTTGAGAATTTCGATATTGCTTGGGTCGAGGAAGCTCAGGCCCTGTCCGAACGCTCATTTGACCTGCTGAGGCCAACGATCCGCGCGGAAGGCTCCGAACTATGGTTCAGTTGGAACCCGCGTCACAAGTCCGATGTGGTGGACGCCTTCTTTCGCGGGCCAGTCGCGTTCCCAGGTGCTATCTGTATTGAGGCAAACTGGCAGGACAACCCGTGGTTTCCTGACGTTCTCAAGACCGAAATGGAGCAGGACTACGCGACCGATCCAGACAAGGCCGCGCATGTGTGGGGTGGTGGCTATGAGACAATCACCGAGGGTAGTTATTACGCCCGCCTCATCATTCAGGCCGAAAAGGACGGCCGTATCAGGGATTTTGAGATTGACCGGAAATTGCCCGTCCACACGGCATGGGATTTGGGCAAGGGCGAGCGCAACCCGATCTGGTGCTTTCAGGTCAAGGATGGTGTGCCACATGTGGTTGACATACTGATCCCTGAAACGGACGAGTTGTCTGATTGGGTGGCGTGGCTCAACGCCAAGGCATATCACGGCACTGATTTCGTGCCTCACGATGTCATGACGCAGGAATGGGGAACGACCCGCACACGCTTTGAGACGCTTCAGAAGCTTGGGAGGCGTCCAGCCCGTGTCGCCAGTGTTTCCGTGCAGGATGGGCGAGGGGCGGCGCGTGAAACAATCTCCCGCGCAGTGTTTCACAAGACCAACTGCGAGCGCGGCATTGACGGCCTTCGCCACTACCGCAGGGAATGGGACAGTGAAATGGGGCGGTTCAAGGACACGCCAGTCAAAGACTGGGCAGACCATATAGCGGACGGCTTCCGGTATCTGGCGCTTGCGTGGCGAGACGCGCCAAAGGAACTGCCAAAGCAGGAAAAGCCCAAGGTATTGGAATACGTCGCAGGCCCGAATGGCATCATACAGGGCAACATGGATGTTAAGGGCGCTGTGGAGGCGATGATCCGGAGAAGGAGGGCGGCTGAATAGCCAAGTGACTCTCCCTGAGTAGCCTCACCGCCCGCAAAACGCGGGCATGGCCTCGAAAGCCCTCACAGCTAAAGCCGCATCCGTCAGGGAAGCAGGCGCCAAATGGCTCGACCGCATCAATGCAGCGGGAAAGCGTGAGGACGATTGGCTGAAGGCAGCCAATATTGCGGAGAACATCTACCTCGCAGAAGCCAAGGACGGGGCCACAAAGCAGTATTTCAATATCCTGCACTCGAATGTCGAAACCATTGTTCCCGCCACCTACAATTCCACTCCTGCTCCTGACATCCGCCGCCGTTTCAATGACCGCGACCCTGTTGCAAAGGCCGTGGCTGACATTCTCGAACGGGCCATCACTGTCCAGATTGATGACGGCGCTCTCGATTGCGAAATGGAAGGCGTCTCGCAAAGCGCCTTTCTCGCCGGCCGTGGCATCATCCGCATCCGGCTCGAAACGCAAGACCCCGTTTCAGGCGAAAAAGAGGACGAAATCGCTGATGAAGTCGAGGACGCCGCGAGCGACGAGGAAGGCAGCGAGACAGATGAGGCCGACGAAGGCGAAGTAGCCGATCAGCCTGAGCCTGCCGGTGGCTATCAGTGCCTTCGCTATGAGGCAGTAGCCTGGAATGATTTCAGGATGGGGCCAGCCAAGCGCTGGCAGGACGTGCCGTGGGTGGCTTTCCGCCACACCATTTCGGAAGAAACCATAGCGGAATGGGAAAAGGATGAGCTTGTCGCCGCCCAGATGGGCAAGGCCCTCGATGATGAGCAGGAGAAGGGCGACGTAGAGGTCTGGGAACTCTGGGACAAGAAGGCCAAGACGATCCACTTCATCAAGGGAACGGATGGCCTTGTCTATCGAAGCCTGCCCGATCCCCTGAAGCTGACCGGGTTTTTCCCATGCCCGAAGCCAGCCCAGCCCATTGAGGTCGTAGGCTCCACCAAGGCCGTGACGCCTTACTCGGTCTATCGGGAGCTGGCTGAAGAACTTGAGGAAGTCACCAAGCGCATCAAGAACATCGTCAAAGGCATCAAGGTGCGTGGCGGTGCGGCGGCAGGAGAGACGCTCAAGGAAATCTCCAAGATCGCCCAACTCGGTGACAACGAAATTGCCGAGATCAGGGGAACCGAAGCCATTGCCCAACAGGGCGGCTTGGATAAGGCGATCATCTGGTGGCCGATTGATAAGGCCGTTGCCGCACTGACGGCGCTGGCCCAGCACCGTGAATCCATCAAGTCGCAGATTTACGAGGTCACGGGCATTTCGGACATTGTGCGTGGCGCATCTGACTCCCAGGAGACGGCGCGGGCGCAGGAAATCAAGACGCAATGGGGTTCTCTGCGCATCCAGAAGATGCAGAAGCTTCTGGAACGCTGTGTGCGTGACCTGTTCGTGATGAGCGCGGAACTGATTTCGGCGCATTTCACCCGCGACAACCTTCAGAAGATGACTGGCATTGCCGTCACTCCCGAAATGGAGGCGCTGCTCACCGACCATGTGACGCAATACTACCGGATCAACGTTGAGAGCGAATCCACGGTCAAGGCTGACCTCTCGAAGTCCCGCACGGAAATGGCGCAGTTCCTTCAGGGCACGGCGCAATACATGCAAACCGTTGGGCCGCTTGTTCAGGAAGGCGTTGTTCCGGCCCAGATCGCCTTGGAAATCTACGCCGCTTTCGCCCGCACCTTCAACCTCGGCAAGTCCGCCGAAGATGCTGTGGAGCAGATCGGGCAGGATTTGCAGGCACAGCAGGGACAGCCAAAGCCGAACCCGGAGGCAGACAAAGCCGCAGCCGACGCCAAGCAGTCCGAGGACAAGCACCAGCAGGAAATGCGGCACCGGGAGGAATCCCATCAGCAGGACTTGGCCTTCAGGGCTGACGAAAACCGCTTCCAGATGGCGAAGCAAGGCGCTGCGGAAGGTGATCCAAGCATGGGCGGCGGCTTCGTGGACAAGTCAGACGCCTACGCAATGGCAGTGATGAAGGCGCTTGAGAATGTCGCCCGGATCGCATCAGCGCCGCGCGTCTCGGAAATCCAGATCGGACCGGACGGCCAGAAGCGCGCCGTCTCGACACCGATGCTGCAACCCCAACCACCCCAACAGCCAATGGTGAACTGACATGGCATTGCAATTCTCAACCACTGTGCGGAATGACTGGTTGGACCGATTTGAGACGGTCATCGGCACCGCGCCGCTCCTGCGTATCTATTCAGGACCGCAGCCCGCGAACTGTGCTGCCGCCGCGTCCGGCGTATTGCTGGCTGAGGCAACTTTGCCTTCCGACTGGATGGCCGCTGCTTCGTCAGGCTCGAAGGCCAAGTCGGGAACGTGGTCAGACGCCAGCGCCAACAACACGGGAACGGCTGAACACTTCCGCATCTACGATAGCACCGGAACCACCTGCCATATGCAGGGCAGTGTTGGCACGTCCAGCACTGACATGATCGTGGATTCTACCTCGTTCACGGCTGGTCAGACCTTCACGGTCAACACCTTCACGCTGACCGCGCCTGGGGCGTGATGAATGGCCCGCGTATTCCTAGACCGGGCATGGATGACCACGGCCACGACCGGGACGGGCACGGTTACGCTTGGGAGCGCAAAGAGCGCTGACTATTTCACATTCGCTGAGGCTGGGATTGCGAATGGTGACACTGCCAAATACGTCATTCTGGACGGTTCAGACGTTGAGAAAGGCATAGGCACCTACACATCTGCGGGCACTCTGTGGAGCCGCGATACGGTTGAAGCGAGCCGCATTGGCGGCACGGCTGGAACCAGCAAGATCAACCTGTCTGGCTCTGCCACGATTTTCATAACAGCCTCTGCGGCAGAAGCGCAGGCAGTTTACGACAAACTGATAAACCTCGCGGCCAACTCAGTCCTTGCCCGCGCTGCGGCAACGGCTGGCGCTGTTTCAGGTGTGGCGCTCTCTGCTTCGCAACTGATCGGCCGGGGATCGACAGGCGATGTAGCGGCGATTTCGCTTGGCACCGGGCTTTCGTTCTCTGGCACAACGCTGAATGCCTCGGCGGGCAGCAAGCTCATTGCGGTGTTCCGTCCGAGGGACAACGAGCCGCCATCGAGCAACTACGCCACGCTCGACACGCGCAACGGCCATGATGTTCTTGATTTCGACGCTACGACGCAGGAAGCAGCCATCTTCTCAGGCGTCATTCCAAGCCACTACGGAACGAGCGGACTAACCCTACAGATCACGGCCTCACTGACTTCCGCCACGACAGGCACACTAGGATGGGTTGCGGGCTTCGAGCGCATTAATTCTGGAACGCTCGACATAGACGCTGACAGCTTTGCCGCGGACCAGACAGGAACGGCAGCAACGGTTCCGGGAACGTCCGGTGTGACCATGACGCACACCATCACGTTCAGCAATTCGCAGATTGACGGGCTTGTGGCTGGCGATCCATTCCGCCTTCGCGTTCGCCGCGATGTGGCAAATGACAGCGCAGCTGGCGATGGGGAGATACTTCGGGTCAAGCTGGAAATGCAGTGATGGCATATTCCGGCTGGTCTACCACGAACTATATCGAAAGCACGACTGGCGTCATCACTGCCACGCCTGTCACGATGTGCTGCTGGGTGAATACCACGTCACTTGCGGCGGTGCAGACGCCAATCGGGATATACAGGTCTAACAGCGCGCCTGATACCAATAGCTTCGAATTGTCGATTGGTACTGGTGGCGCGTTGAGCGCCAAAACGAGCGGCGCTTCAGCGACTACAACAACAGGTGCCATCACCACCAACACATGGGCGCATGTCTGCGGGGTGTTCACCAGCGCGACGAGTCGGGATGCGTTTATCAATGGGGCAAACAAGGCAACAAATGCGACATCCAGCACGCCGACCGGATTGAACCGGCTTAGCATCGGTGTTGAACGGGGCGGTTTTGGCAGTGGTGAGGCCTTTTCCGGGGCAATAGCTGAGGCGGCCTATTGGAATGCCGCCCTGACTGACGATGAGGTGGCCGCGCTTGGTAAAGGTTTCTCACCCCGTCTCATTCGGCCATCTGCACTTGTGGCCTATCTGCCACTGATCCGAGATTTCATAGACGTTAAGGGCGCAGGCTTCTCTGTCACTGGCTCACTGACTGTTGCAGATCACTGCGCCATAAGAGGATAGGCCATGTTGGGTTTCTTCCCCATTGCTGGCCTGCCAATTGCAGGCAATCCTACAACAGGCGGCGGCGGAAGCCCGGTTTTTGGTGATTTCTCGCAGTCGATTGGGGATTTTACCCTCAGCGCAGACGCAGACCTGCTTATTCAGGCCACGCTAACGCAATCATTCGGCGATTTCACCTTCAGTTCTGACGCTGTTGTTCTGATCGAAGCTGATTCAGGCGTCGGCTCAATCGGCGACTTCACGCTATCCGCCACTGGCGCACTGCTGCTTCAGGCGACCCTGACTCAGGCCATTGGCGATTTCACGCTGTCATCTGACGCAGACCTTCTCATTCAGGCCACCCTGACAGGATCAATCGGCGCCTTCGCCCTATCAGCAGAGGCCGATGTTCTGATCGAGGGCGACGATGGCGTTGGCTCGATTGGGGATTTCACAATAGATTTCACGGTTGTCCATGCGCAGGAGCCTGCACCCGGCCCCGGCGGCTGGCTTCCGGTCAAACTGGTTGGCGGATCAAGCAAGCCGGAACACGACGAGCAGGAAGAACCGCAATTTGTCGTTTCCGATGATGAACTCGATGCTTTCCTTGCCCGCTTGCAGGAACCCGCCATCAGGAATGCGCAGATCACGGCGGCAGTTGAAGCCCTCAAGGCTCAGATACTCGGCGAATTTATGGACGCACAGCTTGAAGTGCTGGGCCGCGCCGCTCTTGAGGCAATGGTGCGCGATGATGCCGAGACGGACCTGCTTCTGCTGACCTCATAGCCTCCCAAGTGACTCTCCCGCGACATGGGGTGGTGGCCTGAAAAGGGCGCCATGGCCCGCGCCAGCTACGTTTTCAGAAACGGCAAGCTTGTCGAGAAAAAGACAGGCTCGCTCATGGCTGTGCCGGAAGGGCCTCTCGCGGCTCCGATGGTGTTGGGAGACATTCCTGAATACCTCAGCCCGATTGACGGACGGCCAATCAGTTCCCGTTCGACACGCCGCGAGGACTTGAAGCGCAATAACTGCGTGGAAGCGGGCGACTCTGCACTGTCGCTCACGAAGGGAAGGGCGGACGTATTCAGAAACCCGCGCTTCGCCAAGAAATACGGCCTGAAACTCTCGGAGAATGCACAGCATGGCTGACACTGAACCCCTCACGCCCGGCACGATTGAAACTGTTGAGACACCAGCTTCCGAGCCGGTGTCCATCGTCAATGAAAAGGCCATGGGTGAGATATTCGACCGCTTGACGGCGGCTCCTGACGCGGAAGGCGGAAGCCAGAAGCGCGGGAGCGATGGCCGTTTCGTGGCGAAAGAATCCGCTGCCCCTGCCTCAGCGGATCAGGCTGGCACCGACCAGTCTGGGGCGGAAGATGCCGGGGACCAGCCGTTGAACTCCGAGCGGCAAGTGCAGCCATCGGCACTTCCGCCCAACTGGCCCAAGGACAAGGCCGAAGCTTTCACGGCCATACCGGAAAACCTTCGCGCGCCCGTTCAGGAAGTATTGCAGGGCCTACACGCCAAGATGAGCGATCAGGGCAGGGCGCTTGCCGCCTATCGTGACCTTGATCCGATTTTTTCGGACATGAAGGCGAACTATCCGCAGCATTTCTCCGGCGATCAGGCCAAAACCACGGCGCAGGTCGTCAACTACCTCTACGGTTGGCAGAAAGCTATGGACGCGGACCCGTTAAAGGCAACGCTCGCCATTGCCGAAAACTACAACATTATTCCGCAGCTTGTCGCGCATTTCACGCAGGCGGGCCAGCAGGGACAACAGCAACCAACCACACAGCCAGCGCCAGATGTTGGCGCTTTGCTGAAGCAGATCGAGCAGCGTGTCGCGGCACAACTCGCGCCTGAACGCCTCGAACAACAGATTACCTCTGTGATGACGAAATCGCAGACCCAGGACTCGATCAGCCGCTTTGCCGCTGAAAAGCCTTTCTGGGCGGAAGTGGAGTCCCACATTCCCGATTTTATCCGCATTGCAAAGGTCCAGCAGCCTGACGCAGCGCCATTGGCCCTGCTTGAAGCTGCGTATGACATGGCCATCAACGCCATTCCTGCCACCCGCACAAAGGCCATCGCTGCCGCGCCCGCCGCCGTAGCGAAGGAAGCCGATGCAAAGCGTGTCGCTGGGGCGAAGGCTGCAAACCAACTCAACGTCAAAACGACTGGCACAGGCAAGCAGCGCCCGAAATCCGATGAGGAAGTTTACGGCGAAGCGTGGGACCGGGCCATGTCGGCAGCTTGAAAAGGAATTGAGACATGGCGTCTCCCTCAACTGTCTTCACCGAAATGGTGACATCGACGGACCGTAACTGGACCTCCGATGTTGCCGACAACGTGTCCAAGCACAACGGCTTGATGTACACGATCAAAAAGAAGGGCAAGATCAAGACCGTCAGCGGCGGTTACGAAATCGCCATTCCTCTTGAGCACTCCGAAAACGGCACCTATCAGCGTTATTCAGGCTATGAGGGCCTTAATACCTCTGCCTCGGATATCCTGAGCGCTGCCAAGTACGAGTTCCGCCAGGTTGCTCTGCATGTGACGGCTTCTGGCCGTGAATTGCGCATGAACATGAGCAAGGAGAAGATGATCGACCTTGTGAAAATCCGCAAGTCGAACGCTCTCCACACCGCAGCCAACAACTTCTCCATCGACACCTATTCGGACGGCGCTCTGCCCGAGCAGGTCAACGGCCTTGCCAACCTCATTCAGACGGATGGCACGGGCACGGTGGGTGGAATTGTTTCCGGCACCTACACCTTCTGGAAGAACAAGTTCAAGGAAATGACGGGCACCAACCTTGCCGCGTCACCTTCCGCCGCGAACGCTGTTTCCATGAAGGCGGACATGAACGCTCTGTGGCTGTCTCTCAATGTCGGCGCCGACAAGCCCGACACCATTGTGATGAGCCACGATTTCTACGCGCTCTTTGAATTGGGCGAGCAGCAGTTGCAGCGTTACGCCGATGCGGACATGGCGCAGGCTGGTTTCCAGACTTTGAAATACAAGTCTGCGAACGTCATCTTTGACGACAACACCAACTTCGCCACCAACGCCGAAAAGGCATACTTCCTCAACACCAACTATCTCTACCTCGCCCAGCACTCTGAGGCGAAGTGGACGGTTGACGAGGAAAAGCGCCCAACCAACCAGGACGCAGTTGTCATTCCGATTTACTGGATGGGCAACTGGGCTTGCTCGAACCGCTCCCGTCAGGGCGTGTTGTTCGACGCGGCATAATGAGAAGGAAACGAGAAAATGTCTCATCGCATTGGTGTTGAACTCACCCGCGTTTACAAGGACGCAGATATCCTTGCCGGACGTGGGTTCAAGCTCGGTGAAGTTCACCGCGCTCAGGACGGAAAGGCATACAAGTTTGTCCAGTACGACACCGGGGCTGGCCCCGTTGCTGCCGTTGCTGGCAACGTTGCCTACTACTACGCACCGGGCGGAACGTCCGCTGGCGCGACCACGGTCGTCACTTCGGATATTTCCGACAGTGCTGGTCTTGGTGCTGGCGTCCTTCAGTCCACTCCGGGCGACGGCGAGTATTGCTGGGTCCAGATCAGGGGTCCGGCGACTCTCACCACGGCTCTGACGGCTGGTGCAGACGGCAACGCCTTGACGGCGGTTGGCGCTACGGACGGAACGCTCGACGTTTCGGCCCTCGTGACCGACGCCATTGTGGCTTACGCCATCGACGCGTCCGCAAAGATCGTGATGTGCAACTTCCCTGAGTAACGACAAAACGCCGGGGGCTTCGGCCCCCGGTTCCCTCAATTTATCGGAGAGTAATGATGTCAGAACAGCAGCCCAAGATTATCGTGCAGGGGTTTTCAGTGACCTACCGCATGAAGGACGGCAAGCAGGAGCCAGTTGAGTGGGTGACTTACGCCCCGGCCCATGACCCGCTTGGCACCGCAACGAAAGTCCGCGTCAAGGAATTGATCCCGCCTGATTTCTATCCGCGCGATGAAGAAGGCACCAAGGCGGGCCTCATGCATTTGAAGTGGAACCAGATCAAGCCAGCCTATGAGGCGTGGAAGCAGGGCGTTGAAATCCCTGTTGATGGCACGCCGCTTGCCGTGTGGGCAGGTATTACCCCGGAGCAGGCTGATGTTTTGCGCAGCCGTGGCCTGAAAACCGTTGAGGCTGTCAGGGATGCAACCGACGCGCAGATTTCCAAGGTTCCACTGCCAAACATTCGCGGCCTTCGTGACCTCGCTGGACAGTATCTCGATGGCAAGGACAAGGCAGTCGCTGCGGCCCTTGTCGCGGAGCGTGATGAGAAGATCAAGGGTATGGAAGCGATGCTTGAGGAAATGGCGGCTCGGCTCGCTGCTGTTGATGGAGCGGGATCGGCCAAGCGCGGTCCGGGTCGCCCCAGGAAGGATGAAGCTGAGGCTGCGTAATGGCAACATGGATCATCAAGGACTATGTTGATAGGGCTGCGCGGGAGTGTTCGATCACTCCGCCAGCCTCTTGGCTGTCCTCGACTGATCCAACCCATGTGCAGTTCAAGGATTTTCTGGCCGATACTGTGCGGGAAATGCTGAACCGCCATGATTGGGCGGCGCTGACTTCGGATGAGACGTTCACCGGGAGCGGATCGGCCAGCTTTTCCCTGCCGACCGATTTCTTCCGGGTCTGCGCTGAGGACAACGCGGTCTATGAGACCTCACCGATGCGACGCCGTGTCCTTCCCATGCCTGTTCACGGCGATTGGACAGAGACCGAAACGTGGAATTTCACGGGCGTCCAGCGTTACTTTCGCCTGAAGGGCAGCACCATTGAGTTCCTGTCAACGCTTCCGGTCGGTGCCGTGGTCAAGATGGCCTATATTCAGGACACTTGGGCGCTTGGGGCGTCAGCAGAAAGACTGAACGTCTGGACCAACACGAGAGACACAAGCCTGATACCGGGTTATCTTCTGCAACTCGGCCTGATTTGGCGCTGGCGGCGCAACAAGGGCCTTGTATATGCCGACCGCAAAGCAGAGTTCGAGAGTGAGTTTGCAAGGGCCTGTGGCGATGATGGCCCAAGCCGCAAGGTGAATTTCACTGGCCCTCCGCATGGCGAGCAGCATCCCATGCGAACGCCGATACCAGATTTCATCCCACCGACCTGAGGATGCGGCATGTTCTATACATCAGAAGTCGCCGCACAATCTCAGGGCAAGCATAAGCTACACAGGTTTCCGGCCCCTGTTCGCGGCCTGATACGCAATGAGAATATCGCGCTGACGCAGCCCGGAGGGGCGCTGGTTCTCGAGAACTGGTTCCCGACATCAACTGGCATCAGGACAAGGCGGGGCATCAGAAAGCACGCAACGCTGGGCGGAACGGGGGCAGTTGGAGCCGTCATGCCCTATGAGGGGTCCGGAATTTCCAACCTGTTCGCCAGCAATGATGCAGGCATTTATGACATCACGACTGTGGCCAATCCAGGCACGCCGATCACGGCAGAAAGCGGCATTGGCACAGTTACCAGCGGGGATTTCTCCTATATCCAGTTTGCCACATCTGGCGGTGAGTTTCTGATCTGCGTCAACGGCGCCAACTCCCACAAGGTATTTGATGGCACGAACTGGGCAGAAAACAGTCCAGCCATCACAGGCACCACATCTAGCAACTGGTCACATGTGTGGAGTCATCAAAGGCGGGTGTGGGGCGTCGTCAAGAACAGCCAGAACGCGGTCTATCTGAGCGTTGACTCAATTGGCGGCGCGGCAACTGTGTTTCCCCTGGGTGGAACATTCAGGCTGGGCGGGTCGCTTCTGTTCGGAGCAACTTGGTCACTGGATTCTGGCGAGGGCCTTGACGACCTGTGCGTATTTGTGTCGAGCAATGGCGAAGTAGCGGTCTATGCCGGGGCTGACCCGACGACATGGGCGCTGCAAGGCACATACAAGATCGGCAGGCCGCTGGGAAAGAACGCCAGCTTCCGGGCTGGTGGCGATCTGATGATTGCGACCGATGACGGGCTTGTTTCGATGACTGCGGCGCTTCGCAATGCCCGTGAGGCCCTTCGGGAATTGGCAGTGTCTTATCCAATCGAGGAACTGTGGCTTGCACAGACGGCCTCACGAGGGGCGCAGGCATGGCAGTGCGAGACATGGCCGCTAAAGCAAATGCTTGTGGTTGCCACACCGACCTATGGCGGCGCTCCGGCGCAGGTACTGGTTGCCAATACGCGGACGGGCGCCTGGTCCGTATTCACGGCCTGGGACTGCCGTGGCATGGCGCCGTTCGGGAATCAGTTCTTTTTCGGAACATCGTCTAGCGTCGTCTACGAGGCCGAAAGTGGGGCGTCAGATGACGGTGCGAACTATACCTGCAAGGCGGCTGGGCTATTCGATGACATCAAGTCCCCGGCCCTGCAAAAGGTTATGACGCTGATCCGAGGCATTTTCCAAAGCAACTACACGCGGATTGACCCGCTGTTTTCGGCTTCGGTTGATTTCCAGACCGCATGGCCCGCAGACCCTTCGCCATCGGCGGAGCCTAGTGGGTCTGGCCTGTGGGGTTCATCGACTTGGGGGGGATTCGTGTGGGGCGGCTCATCATCGCGGGCCCGCTACACGGACTGGCACAGCATTGAAGGCGTCGGTTTTTCAATCTCATGGCAGCTTCAAGTGACTCTCGGAAACGTGGTGCCTCCCGATATTGAATTGGCTGCGATTGATCTGGTCTATGAACGGGGCGAGGCTGTGGCTTGATAGTGATTTACGGCCATACCGAATTTGTCAGGGCCTGGGTGAAGGCCCGCATCGCCGTTATGGAGGGAGCCGATTTCGGCCCCTCGACGGCGCTTGGCGTCATGGACAAGGGCAGGCTGATTGCGGGCGTTGTCTATCACGACTGGCAGCCAAAGTTCATGAGTATTCAAGTCAGTTGCGCTGCTGATAGCCCATCATGGGCGCGTCGCGGCATCATGGCGGAGATACTTGATTACCCCTTCCGGCAGTTGGGGGTGAAACGGATTGTCAGCATCACAAGTGCTGATGATGCAAGAACCCGGCGCTTTCTGGAAGGGATCGGCATGACCCTTGAAGGCATCGGTATTGAAGGCTTCGGAGACAAGGACGCTGCCAGCTATCGCCTGCTGAAGCGTGAATGGGAGGCTGGACGCTTCCACAGAAAGGACCGGAGCCATGGGCAAGCCCAAAGCGCCAAAGCCGCCTGATCCGATTGCGACAGGTGCCGCGCAGACCTCAACCAACATTGGCACAGCGATTGCCAATGCGGGGCTGAATCAGGTCAATCAGGTCACGCCTGATGGCAGCCTGACCTATGCTCAGTCCGGCATGACTTCGTGGACCGATCCGGTCAGCGGCAAAACCTACCAGATACCGAAATACACGGCGACCCAGACCTATTCACCGCAGGCGCAGGCCATCAAGGACCAGACTGACGCCGCGCAGTTGAACTTCGCAACCCTCGCCAACGACCAGAGCGGCAAGCTTGGCACGTTGATGTCAACGCCATTCAGCTATGGGACGGGCGATCATGAGAAATGGGCACTTGACCTCTACGACAAGCTGAACTCCCAGAAGGAGGGGCAGGCGACAGAGGCGCTACGCTCCCGCCTTGTCAATCAGGGCTTGCGGGAAGGTAGCGCGGGCTGGGATGCGGCCGTGCGCTCGCATGAGGGTGGTCTTATGGATGCCCGTAACAATTTCCTGCTTAACTCACAGCAGCAGGGCTTCAGTCAGGCTCAGGCGACACGCAATCAGCCGATCAATGAAATCACGGCGCTGTTGTCGGGAAGCCAGGTTTCACAGCCCAACTATGTGAACACGCCGCAGCAGAACATCGCCACGACCGACTATGCCGGATTGATCAACAACAACTATCAGCAAAAACTGGCGAACTACAACTCGCAACTTGCCAGCCGAAACGCAATGATGGGCGGCTTGTTTGGCATTGGCGCCGCTGCTGCGGGCAATCCGATGCTTTTTGGAGGCGGGGGTATTACCTCGCTCTATGGTTAAGTCATGGGCATGTTTTCGTTCAATGCGAATGCTGGCGAAACCCCGGAGACGCTGAAGCAGAAGCGGGCCGTTGCTGACGCCTTGTTGCAGCAGGGCCTCGACATGTCTCCCATCCAGCATCCCATGCAGGGCCTTGCGCGTATCGCGCAGGCGCTATCAGGCAATTACGCAAGGGCATGGACTGATAAGAAGGAAGCGGAGGGCCGCAAATCGGCTGGCGACAGTTTCTCCAAAATCATGGCGGCGATATGGCCGGGACAGACTCCCGCTGCTGATGCTGGTCCTTCGTTTGCAGCGCCTCCAACGCGCTCATCTGACATGCCGCCCCATGCCGGAGACACGTTCTCCAAAATGGTGCAGATCGAGAGCGGCGGAAACCCCAATGCGGTCAGCCCGAAGGGTGCGACTGGCATTGCCCAGATCATGCCAGCAACAGCGCGTGATCCGGGCTTTGGGCTGTCCAACATCTTTGACTTTGCAAAGTCTCGTGGCGTCAATGTTGCCGACAACTCGGACGCGACACTTCAGGGCCTTCTGAGGAATCCCGAGATCAATCGTGCCTTTGGTCAGGCATATTTCGAGAAGATGAAGGAACTTAACGGCGGCGACGAAAGGCTGGCCGCTGCTTCATACAATGCAGGCCCCGGCGCGGTCCAGAAGGCGGGCGGGGTTCCAAACATCCCTGAGACGCAAGCCTATGTCGGAAAGCTCGGCCTGAACGGCCAGCAGCCCGCACAGGCGCAGCCCGCAGCCTATCAGCAGCCGGGAGCGCCACAGCCAGCACAGGCACAGGGA
>CAZUKI010000023.1:0-4475 GCA_964620785.1 uncultured Aestuariivirga sp. | reverse complement strand
GCAGCCCGCAGCCTATCAGCAGCCGGGAGCGCCACAGCCAGCACAGGCACAGGGAATGCCGCAGATCGCGCAGGTATTTGAACTGCTCAACAACCCATATCTGAACGAGGGGCAGAAGGCCGTCCTTGGTCAGGTCATCAAGCGCGAGTTTGACAGGGCTGATCCCCAGACGCAGCTACAGATTCAGGCCATGATGCAGGGCCTTGAGAAGGGCAAGCTTGAGATTAACGCGCTGAAGAATCCGGTGCCGGAATATGGCTTCATCACAGGCAAAGATGGGGCAGTGTTCAGGACCAACAAAACAAGCGGGAATGTTGAGACCGTTTACGGCGGCGGTCCTACGCCGACCGATGACCAAAGAGAGCTTGAGCAGATCAACAAGGAGCGCGCATCAAAGGGCCTGCCAGCGTTGGGATTGGATGAATGGATTCAAACCACGAAGAAGGCCGGAGCTTCGTCAGTCAACATCGACCAAAAAACCGAAGGAGCTTTCGAGAAGAAACTGGCCGAGGGTCAGGCCGAAGCTTTCAACGCGATGGCGACGGAAGGCATGAACGCAAAAGCCGACCTTGCTATTGTTGGAGAGCTTGAACGCCTCATGCAGGGGCAGGGCGGGGCTATGACAGGTCTCGCAGGTTTTGCGGCCAAATATGGCATTGGCGGCGAAGGCATGGATGATATTCAGGCGGCGCAGGCGCTCATCAACAAACTGATCCCATCTCAGCGTCAGCCCGGATCAGGCACCATGTCCGACCGTGACGTTGATATGTTTGCCCGTTCGCTTCCGAGCCTTTGGAATACACCAGGCGGCAATCAGACCATCCTCAACGTGATGCGCGGTCTTACGCAATACAAGCAGGCGCAGGGCGACATAGCTCAGGCTTTGTTGATTGGCGACATCGACCGCAAGGAAGCAACACGCCGACTGAAGGCATTGCCTAACCCGCTTGCTGGCTTCACGCCGACAAAAGAAAACAGGTCGCTTGACGACTTGCTCAAGAAGTATGGGAACTGAGCATGGCCGATCTCGCCACTCTGGAAAAGGCGCTACGGAACGCAGACGCAGCTGGTGATACCGACGCGGCGAAAGTATTTGCCGCCGAAATCATGAAAATGCGCGGTTCTACTCAGGCCGAACCGCAATGGTCCGATCTTCCAGGAAACATTATCCCAAGCGCCATAGAGGCGGGGAAGGGAATGGCGCAGGGCGTAGCCCAAGCCGTGATGCACCCGAACCAGACCGCAGCGGCGGTCAATGATATTCTGACGGGGGCCGAGAACAAGATTCCCGGCGTGTTGGCCGTGAAGCAGGCGACGGGGTGGGGTGATGTGAAACCCGAAACACTGGCGCAGCAGGATCAAACTGCCAATACTGCGTGGCAGGCGCTGAAAGATCGCTATGGATCGCTTGAAAACATCAAGCGCACACTCATTCAAGACCCGGCAGGCGCGGCTCTCGATGCCTCAACAATCATCGGTGGGGCGGGGCTTGCTGCGCGGGCGCGTTCCGTCCCGGCAGCAACTCGTATTGCAGGACAGACACGCACCAGTGAGGCAATCCTGCGCAAGCTGGCACCGAAAGACGTTCATGCCCTCGACAATCTAGGCGACGAGGCAATGGTGCTTGACGCCAGCCCCGGCATGACCGGGCTTGCTCAGGGTGTTGCCGCAACCCCAAGCACGAGCGCAGATCGTATCATTGAGGCCCTGACGAGCCGCCACGCCGACCGCAGCAACAGGCTTGTAAGTGACACCACACAGACGCTCGGAAAGCTTCGTGATCCAAAGACGCTGCACAGCATCATCGACTATCAGTCTCAAAAACAGGCAGCGCCGCTCTACAGTGCCTCAAAAGCCAATCCTCCGGTCATTGGCCCGCAGCAGGTGGGCAACACGTTCTCGAATGAAATGACACTGTCCGGCCGCAAGGTCATGGATGGCATAACGGCGGCATTGAACGATGCCATCAACGCACCTGACCCAAAGACGGCATGGGCAAGGCTTCACAATCTCCGCAAGGAACTGGACGCCCAGATCGTTTATGGCAAGGATGATTTCTCGGCCTTGAGCAGCGCCGACAAGGCAGCGCAGGGGCCGCTCAAGGAAGCTCGCAAGACAATCGACAGCATTCTCAAGACCGATCCGAAATTCGCGCAGGCCGATGATATTGTGTCCGAAGGTGCGCGGGCGAAGGAGGCGGTTGACCTCGGATATGATGCTCTGGACGGCGGAAAGTCGGCTATCCCTCCAAAAAGCCTCGCTGGTGAACTGAACAGGCTTGACCCGGCATTTGTCGAGCATGGCATGAAGGCGCGTATTGGCAATGCTATGGGCACTTCCGGCAATGACATGTCAGCCCTCAATCGAATTATTGGCGATGGAAACGACTTCAACCGTCAGAAGCTTGTGCAAGTATTCGGGCAGCAAAAGACCGATGCTTTGGTCAACTCCGTGAACCGGGAACAGAAGTTTTCACAGAACTACGCCGATATTGACCGCAACTCTCAGACCGCAAGGCGTCTGGAAGCGCAGAAGATTGTTCAGGGACCAGATCAGCCCAAGGTAACTGGAAGCGAAACTGCGGTTGGGTTGAGCGCCAAGGGCCTCGCAATGATCCTTAATTCTCTAATAGGAAAGGCGGTCGGGAAATATTCGTCAACGAACGCGGAAGCCATTGCCAACGCGCTCGCCCTCAAGGGTAGTGACGCCAGGAATCTCCTTGTCGAATTGAACAAGGGGCGGGCCAAAGGCAGCAAGTCCAGAGCTATCGTCGAGGCTCTTGGCGCGGCGCATGGTGCCGATCTCATCCACAATGGCGCTCGCTAGGACCGTTGCGCCGTAGGCATAGAGAACTGCTCCGCCGTAAACGACGACCATATTTGTGAAGCCGAATCCGAACATCTCAAAGGCAGCAGCGAAAAAGACAACTATCTGAAACAGCCTCCACAGCAATTGTGCGACAATCCACTTCAGAACGCTCACTACTGCCTTCAAGTGACTCTCCATCTCTCGGCCCACTCCTATAGCATGGCGGGCATGGTTTCAGAAGCTACTGTAGCAATTCCGGAGCCGGAACCTCTATGGAAGGCTCCTCCAGAATTTCATACAATTTGTGCATGGCAGGGGGAACTTGGCCCTGATGCCAAAGGGCTTCTGGTATTGGGTTACGTAGAAAATACTGTAGAAGGAAATGTCCCTGAGGGGCCGGGTGGCCCGACGCTTCCTTCAGAGAAATTATTCGACGCGGGCGTCGAGATTTGCCGTCTGGCGATGAAATCCAGCCAGATACAATCCATGCTTTTCCTCGATACATCAACCAATCCGCCACAATGGTATTTCCGCCCACCGAAACAATGATGGTCTGTGGTCCGGAGCGCGGTTCGTCGTCCTTCCCCGCCAAGTGACTCTCCTTTTCCAACTTCCCTAACCCGAAAAGGTAGGCCCCAACTCAGGAGGCTGAACCAGTGGGTTATTCAGGCGCAGGCGCATACTCTTTGCCGCCGGGGTCAGTCGTAGCTGACGGAACCTCCGCAGACGCCGCTGATCTTAACACGCCTTTGCAGGACCTGGAAACAGCCATGAACCTCAATTTCTTGAGGGATGGCAGGGCCGCAGCAACGGGCGATTTCGACATGGACGGTCACAAGTTGACCGATCTCGCTGCGGGGACGGCAGCGGGGGATGCTCCGCGCCTCGATCAGGTTCAGACAGGCGCCTCCAGCCATGCCGCCACGGTTAATTCGGGCGGTGGAACGGTTGATGCCATCCGGCTTACCTTCAGTCCAGCCAATACTGCTCTTACAACCAATGAGCGAGTGCGCTGGACCTCTCCGGGGGCCAATACGGTAACAACCCCGACCCTTTCAAAGAACGGCGGGACGACCACAAAGACAATCAAAAAGGGAGCGAGCGCAGCCCTAGCCGTGGGCGACACAGGCGCTTCTGGCTACGTCTGTGAAGCCGAATACAACGGCACGGACTGGATTCTGCTCAATCCGGCGACGGCTGCTGGAACAGCGGCTAGCAACACGTTTTCGGGCGATAATACCTTTTCCGGCAGCACCATGCTTGACGGCCCGATTCTCGTTACTGGCGGGCCGCTGACAAGTCCTGGCGGGCGTCTGACGCTGACCAGTGCAACTCCGGTCCTGAAGTCCGATGTGACTGGCGCAACCACGATTTACTACACGCCGTATATTCACAACGCCATCGACCTCTATGACGGAACGCGGTGGCGGACGCACTTCTTCGCGGAACTTTCGCAGGCATTGGCTGACGCCACAAAATCGCCTGCGGCAGCAGCGGCTGACTCCAACTACGACATGTTTGTCTGGAACGACAGCGGCACCATTCGCTGCACACGCGGTCCTGCATGGTCGTCCGCCACTGCTCGCGGAACAGGTGCCGGAACCACAGAACATGAGCGCCTGCACGGCGTATTGGTCAACAAAGTTGCAATCACAAATGGTCCTGCG
>CAZUKI010000022.1:9864-19931 GCA_964620785.1 uncultured Aestuariivirga sp. | reverse complement strand
ACCATGTCAACGATGGCAAACTTCAGGTCGGGATATTCCTTGGCAACCTTCTCGACGGCGGAAGCCTGGGCAAATCCTGCCGCGATGATGGGCGAGAAGCCCTGGTCGGCAAAGTTGCGAATGGCCTGTTCACGCTGGGCCTCATTGGCGATCTCGAATTCGCCATAGGCGACGCCGGTCTCGGTCTTGAACTTCTCGGCGCCGTTGAACATCGATTCATTGAAGGACTTGTCGAACTTGCCGCCAATATCGAAAACGATGGCGGGCTTGTTGTCGGCTGCCATCGCGGCACCCGCCAGCAGCCCTGTGAGCGCGACTGCGCCCAGCAATTTCTTGATCATGATTGTCTCCCTGTGAATTTGACCGGCTGATCAAGCCTTGGCCTACATCACGACAAAATCCCCGCTTTGGCAAGCGGGCTTGAAGATTGGGAAATTCGCCCACATATGAGGCACATCGCAGCAGCGGGCCAGTTTGGACGCTGTCTGTGAAGGCCGCTTAACCGAGGGCACAAAATGTCGCGCGTTTCCGCTTTTTCATCACCCTTGTTTCTGGGTTTTGAACACTTTGAAAGGCTCCTGGACCAGGCGTCCCGGACCACCGACAATTTCCCGCCCTACAACATCGAACGGTTTGCGGCCGCAGGCAGCTCGCCCGAGCGCTGGCGCATCACGCTGGCGGTCGCCGGGTTTGCCAAAGACGACCTCGAGGTGACAGTCGAAGACCGGCAACTGTCCATCCGCGGCGCCCACGCCGAGGAAGAACGGCGCGACTACATGCATCGGGGCATTGCCGGGCGCTCATTCGTCAAGTCCTTCGTGCTGGCAGACGGCATGGAGGTGGACGGCGCCCAACTCGAAAACGGACTGCTGACGCTCGCCCTCAAGCGACGCGCAGCGGAAAAGAAGATCTTGCGGATTGAAGTAAAGGAATAGGCCATGGATCGCATCACAGTAACAGCCCAGGACCTTGCGCAGCTCGGCGGCGGCGAGCTTGGCTATGTGCGGGAAATCGAGGCCGACGAGGCCCGCGTCCTGCTTGGCGGCAAGGCGAAAGTTCCGCCCAAGGGAAAACTCTTCTGCCTCTACAACGCAGATGGGACACCGGTGTCCATTTCAGGATCGCGCGAAGCCGCCATCGGCTCGGCGTTTGAGCACGACCTATTGCCGGCCAGCGTCCACTGACAGGAAAAGGCGCCTTGATCTTAGGCCGTTGAATTCAGGTCGCTGAATCAGGCTGCCGTCGCGGTTGAGGCCGGCGGCTCTGTTATGATGGCGTAAAGGCCTTCCTTGCTGCGGGTGCCACGAAGCTTCGAGAGAATCTTCTGGTCCCGCAGCAACCTCGACACACGGGCCAGCGCCGTCAAATGGTCGGCACCGGCGTGGTCCGGCGAAATCAGCGCAAAGATGATGTCCACCGGCTCGCCGTCGACGCTGTCGAAGTCGACCGGCGTTGCGAGCCGCGCAAACAACCCATGAACACGCGAAATCGACGGCAACCTGCCGTGCGGAACCGCGATGCCGCCGCCCAGCCCGGTTGAGCCGAGCTTTTCACGTTGCAGAAGGGCGTCAAAGATCAGCCGTGGCTCGGCGGAGCAATGTGCCGACAGGCCCTCGGCCAATTCATGCAGGATCTGCTTCTTGTTCTGTGCCTTGAGGTCGCAGAGCACGGCATCTGGATCAAGGATTTTGGCAAGTATCATGGTCATCCAATCATATGCATCCAAAGACCGCCATCCGGCAAAACTGTTCCGGTGCTGCGGCCTGTAAAGTCACACTGCCTGCTGTGAATTCTTGTCCAAGACGGGCGCCCAAGCTTGGCCCCGCATTATGCTCCAAAAAACGTGGCGGAAGCTAGTTGCGCGCCCAGCCCAAGTCAACCCTTGAAGCGGGCTTCCCGGCGGCGCTGCACGGACGACAGAATACCAAGTGATTCCCGGTACTTCGCGACGGTCCGCCGGGCGATTTCGGTGCCCTCCGCCTGGAGCGCTGCAACCAGGTCATCGTCGGACAAAATGTGCTCCGGCGTCTCGGCTGCAACCAGTGCCTTGATGCGATGCCGCACTGATTCGGATGAGCGCATGTCGCCCTCGCCGTCGGTTGCGGCGATGGCGTTGGTGAAGAAATACTTGAGCTCGAACACCCCGCGCGGAGTTGCCATGTACTTGTTCGAGGTGACGCGGCTGACGGTCGATTCATGCATCTCGATGGCATCGGCCACGGTCTTCAGCGTGATCGGGCGAAGATGTTGCACACCGTGGACCAGGAAGCCGTCCTGGAGGCGGACAATTTCGCGGGCTACTTTCAGGACAGTGTGCGCCCGCTGGTCGAGGCTCTTGACCAGCCACGTTGCCTGGGAATGGCAGGTCGCCAGGAAGAGCTTGTCTTCCTCGCGCACCGTGTTGCCCGAGACCCGCGCCATGTAGCGATTGTTGACGAGAACACGCGGCAGGGTTTCGCTGTTCAGCTCGACGATCCAGGAACCATCCGGTGCCTGCCGGACAAGAATATCTGGAACGACCGGCGAGACGGGATCAAAGCCGAAGGCGAGGCCGGGCTTGGGATTGAGCAGGCGCAGTTCCGCCAACATGTCCTGGAGCTTTTCGCTGCTGACACCGCAACGCTGGCGCAGGGCCTGGTAGTCACGCTTGGCCACCAGCGCGAGATTGTCGATGAGTGCCGACATGGCAGTGTCGAGCCTGCCCTTTTCCTCGAGCTGAAGCGCCAGGCATTCGGAAAGCCCGCTGGCAAAGACGCCGGTCGGCTCAAAGGTTCGCAACACGGCGAGAACAGCGGTGATCTGCTGCGGCGAGGCGCCCAGGGTTTCGGCAATGCCGAGGGGATCGCCCACCAGATAGCCGGCCTCGTCGATCATGCCGATCAGATGCTGGCCGATCAGCCGTTCGGCGGGCTTGTCAAAATGCAGGTGCAGCTGGTTGGTCAGGTGTTCCGCCAGGCTGAGGTCGCGGGCCAGGTTGGCGGCGAAATCCTGGTCCTCGCCGTTGAGCGAGAGATGGCCAGTGCTGCGCAGTGATGACCATGCAGTATCTCGATAGAGCGACTGCCCGTCAGCAGACCCGGCAGGAGCGCTGGACTGAAGAAAGCCAGAGGTATCACTGGCGGATTCACCGGTGCCGAAGGCCCGGTCCACGGCACTTGGACGCTCATCGACAGTGGCAGCCTTGCGCGAGACTTCTTCCTCGCGTTCGAGAAGCGGGTTTTTCTCGATTTCGGCTTCGACGAACTCCTGCAACTCGGCCGACGACATCTGCAGCAGCTTGATCGCCTGCTGCAGCTGCGGCGTCATCACCAGGGACTGGCCCTGCTTCAGAACGAGTTTTTGCGACAGTCCCATGGTTACGCCCTATCAGCCGGGCCTTGTCAGTAGGTGAACCCCTCACCGAGGTAATAGCGCCTCACATTGGGATCGTTAACAATGTCTTGCGGGCTGCCTTCGGTCAGGACCTGGCCTTCATGGAGAATGAGGGCCCGGTCGATGAGGCCGAGGGTCTCGCGGACATTGTGATCCGTAATAAGCACCCCGATTCCCCGATCCGTGAGCTGGCGCACCAGCTGGCGAATATCACCGACCGCAATCGGGTCGATTCCGGCAAAGGGTTCATCGAGGAGCATGAACTGGGGACTGGCAGCGAGGGCCCGGGCGATCTCCAGGCGGCGACGTTCACCGCCAGAGAGTGCAACAGCCGGCGAACGCCGGAGATGGGAAATGGAGAACTCATCACACAACTCACGCAACTGACGCTCGCGCGTGGCCTTGTCGGGCTCATGAAGCTCGAGGACCGCACGCAAATTCTGTTCCACCGTGAGGCCGCGGAAGACCGAACTTTCCTGGGGCAGATACCCCAGGCCCAGCCTGGCCCGCTGATACATGGGCAGGTGGGTGATGTCCTCGCCGTCCAGACTGATGATGCCCCGGTCCGCCGCAATCAGGCCCGTGATCATGTAGAACACGGTTGTCTTGCCGGCGCCGTTGGGGCCCAAAAGACCAACGACCTCACCGCGCCTCACCGATACCGAGACATTGCGGACCACCGGCCTTCGCCTGTAACTCTTGGCGAGCATGTGGGCCTCAAGGCCCCCCGACTGTTGTCCCGCTGGCTTCCGGGCCGCGCCATTTGCTGAACGGGCGGCCTTCGGTTGGGAGCGGGCGGACTGTCGCGGCGCTTGCGCCATCTGATTACGAACCATTTCTCTTAATTAAATGTGAAGCGGACGGGGCAGAGGCGGCTTGCCGCGCTCCAGTCCGGGCGGCTGTCAGAATGGCTTTCCGGGCAGCCATCACTTGGGAACGAACTTTCCCTTGACCCGGCCACCCGTCATCCTGGTGTTGCGGGTCTTGAGATCGACAAAAAGCTGCGGCCCCTTGAGCACGGTCTTGCCCTGGACCACCGTCACGTTGCCGGTCACCGTCAGCTGGTCCTTGAGCAGCAGGAACTGGGCCTTCTCGCCAGAGATATCCTGGGTTTCGGTCTTGATACGCACGTCACCCGTGCAATCCAGCTTCTCGACATCCGACGAGGTGGTGCCGTCCGCCTTCTTCACGTCCTTGTAGCTCACCAGCATTTCCTGGCAGCTGATGGTGTCCTTGGGCCGCTTGGCGACCACATTGCCGCGGAAGATCGCCTGGTTGGCGTTCTCGAGAATTTCCATCTCGTTCGATTCGATATCAACCGCGCCCTGTTCCTGGGCGTATGCCTGGCCCCCCAGCAAAAGCAACAAGGCTGCCGCGCAAGCAAGTTTCGAGTTCATCCACCGTCTCCTGTTGCACTGGTATTTGTCACAAAGCGGGCCTTCACACCACCCTTGAAGAGGACGCGGGTGCCATTGTCACTGACCGTCAGGCTGTCAGCCCGGATGTTGGTGCCGTGCATTTCAACCGTCACGGGGCTTGCCGACTTCAGTGACTGGTCCACCGTATTGATCTCGGCAGCCTCCATCATGGCCTTCATGCGGGTGCCTTCGGAAAACACCACATTGCCCTGAAGCTCGAATTTGCGGGTCGAGGTGTCATAGCGGCCATTGCTGGCGGCGACATCCATGTTGCGCCCGGTATCGCGTTCAAAGGTGCCGGTGACCTCCTGCAGGTGCACCAGCGTCTTTACTGCCTTGTCCTGCTGGCCCTTGGCGGCCTTGATTTCGAAAGGCTTCTGGTTCCTGTCATGGCCGGTAATGGTGGCGTTGGCGCCGCTGACCTGGTCCGGATATTCGACCTTGGCGGGCGGATCGGATTTTTCGGCATCCGGAGTTTCGAAGATGCCTGACTGGAACACGATGAGTGCAACCAGTGCTGCTGCCACGCCGGCGGCCGCAAAGCCTGCGCCGCGCGTCACGACCGACGACAGGCGCACCCGGCCGGCGCTGCGGCGGGTTTCCTCTGCGGCTATGCTAGTGGGCGAAGACATCTTCCTCGCCCCAGCCGCCAAGATCAAGACTGACACGGGTTGGCAAGAAACCAAAACAGGCGCGGGCAAGTTCCATGCGACCCTCGCGTTCAAGCATCTGGTCGAGGCGCGCCTTCAGTTCATGCAGATAGATGACGTCCTGCGCTGCATATTGCTTCTGGGCATCGGAGAGAATGTGGATGCCCCAGTCGGAACTCTGCTGCTGCTTGTTCGCTTCAACGCCCAGGAGTTCCTTCAGGATGTCCTTGAGTCCGTGCCGGTCGGTGTAGGTGCGGGCGATCTTCGAGGCAATCTTGGTGCAGTAGAGCGGGCTCGTTTCGGCGCCGAGCGAGTGGCGCAGCACCGCCACATCGAAGCGGGCGAAGTGAAAGATCTTGAGCACGGCCTGGTTTTCAAGAAGGGCCTTGAGATTGGGGGCCTGCGGATTCTTCCCCTCAAGCTGGATGACATGGGCATTGCCGTCGCCGGTCGAAATCTGCACCACGCAGAGCCGGTCACGGCGCGGGTTCAGTCCCATGGTTTCGGTGTCGATTGCTACCGACTTGCCGGGATCAAAACTTGCGGGGAGATCGCCCCGATAGAGCTTCACGGCCATTTACAAACCTCGGGACAGTTGCTTGCAGCACGGCTTACGGAGAAGCGTGGTGCCCAGAAGAGGACTCGAACCTCCACGCCTTTCAGCGCTAGTACCTGAAACTAGTGCGTCTACCAATTCCGCCATCTGGGCTTTCGGTTGAGCCTCATACGCGGCGGCAGCGCACATTGTCAACCAAGGCAGGCAAAACCAGGACGGGGCACCTGAAACCCCGAACCGCAGCCCGCGTTGATGGCTTTGCAAGCCTCGCCGTTGCCGCTAAAAGGCCTCACATTCGCAAGGCCTTCCGGCCCAACCCAAGGATTCTCCGTGGCGCTGACATCTTCAGATAAACTGGTCACCATTGTCGGCGGCGCGGGCTTTGTCGGCCGCAACCTCGTGCGCAGCCTCGCCAAGCGCGGCTATCGCATCCGTGTCGCCTGCCGCAGACCCGACCTCGCCGGCCATGTGCTGCCGCTTGGCACGCCAGGCCAGATCGCGCTGGTGCAGGCCAATGTGCGTTTTCCGGCTTCGCTTGCGGCTGCCTGTGCTGGCTCTTATGCCGTGGTCAATGCCACCGGCCTTGACGTTCAGAGCGGTTCGCAGACCTTCGATGGTGTCCTGAATTTCGGCGCCGAAGCGGTTGCAAAGGCGGCGCGCGCGGCACAGGCGCAGGTGCTGATCACGGTGTCCGGCATGGGTGCCGACGCAGAGGCAGCAAGTGCTGCCGCCCGGGCCAAGGGCCTCGGCGAACAGGCTGCGGCGCGCGCCTTTCCAGGCGCCATCGTGGTGCGCCCGTCGATCATCTTCGGGCCCGATGACCGGTTCTTCAACAAGGTCGCGGCCATGGCGCGTTTCTCACCCGTGCTGCCGCTGTTCGGCGGCGGCCACACCCGCATCCAGCCGGTTTTTGCAGGCGACGTCGCAGAGGCGATGGCGATCCTGATCGACCGCGGCGAGGCCAATGGCCTCACCTATGAGCTTGGCGGCCCGGCTGTCGCCAGCATGCGCGAACTCATGCAGTTCACCCTCGATACGGTGCAGCGGCGGCGCATCCTGCTTCCCGTGCCGTGGACAATCGCCAAGGCTATCGGCACCGTCGTCGGCCTCCTGCCCTTTGCCCCGATCACCGCCGACCAGATCGAGCTTCTGAAACCCGACAATGTGGTGAGCGCGAAGGCGCATGACGAACGCCGCGACCTGATGGGACTTGGCATCACGCCGCGCAGCTTTGAAGCAATCGCACCGACTTATCTCTACCGCTTCCGCAAGGAAGGTCAGTTCACGGTGCCGAGCGGCACGCCCCAGTAAAGCAGGCCCAGCAGCAGCGCGCCGAGCGCGATGCGATAGACAGCGAAGGGCAGGAAGCTGGTGTAGCGGATGATCCGCATCAGGAAGGCGATCGTTCCGAGTGCTACGAAAAAGGTCAGGATTGCCGTGAGGATCATGGGCCAGGTGATCGGCACGCCTTCAGCCATTGCATCACCTAGCTTCAGGACACCGGCGCCGGCAATTGCCGGAATGCCGAGCAGGAAGGCGAAGCGGGCACATTCGGAACGCTCAAAGCCCAGGGCCCGCGCCGCCGTCATGGTGATGCCGGAACGGCTGGTGCCCGGAATGATGGCAATGGCCTGTGCCACGCCGATGATCAGGGCCTGCGGCAGGTTCATGTTCACCATGAGATTGCGCGTCGCCCCATAGCGGTCACAGACATAGAGCAGCGTGCCAAAGATGATGGCGTTCCAGGCCACGACCTGCGGCTTGCTGCGCACCACATCCATGAAGCCGATCTTGTCGAGGAAGACGCCGAAGATGATGGCCGGGATGGTGGCAAGCACGATCCACAGGGCGAGCTTGCCCCACGGCGTCATGCGCCCGCGCACGAGGTCGATTGCGCCTTTGACGAGGGTCACACAGTCACGCCAGAAATAGACGATCACCGCGAGGAAGGAGCCCATGTGCACCATGACATCGGTGAGGACACCCTGGTCGGGCCAGCCGGTGACGGCGGGCACGAGCAGAAGGTGGCCGGACGACGAGATCGGGAGGAATTCCGTGATGCCCTGGATCAGGGCCAATACGATGATCTGGAGAAGAACCATGACGCTCCTGTTGGATTTGTCACCCGAATCGCCAACTGCTATGGCGGGGACGGGTCTTATCGGCGCCATTGTTGGCCCGCAATGGGGCGGGGACGAAACAAGGCGATTGCAACTTAATCATGGCAAAACTGCTCCATTTCGCGCTTGACCCCTATGGCCGCAGGCTGAGGCTGGCGCTCGCCGAATACGGCGTTGCCGCAAAGCTCCAGGATGAACGGCCGTGGGCGCCATCCGCACAGGTCAAGGATCTCAACCCCGCCGGACTGACGCCGATCTTCATCGAAGACAGCGGTATTGCCATCTCGGGACCGGAGGCGATCTCGGAATATCTTGAGGAAACGGCCGGAAAGTCCCGGCCCCTCATTCCCGGCAATGCCATCGCCCGGGCCGAAGTGCGACGGCTGGTTTCATGGTTTGACGACAAATTCTACGCCGAAGTGACCGAACCGGTACTGACCGAAAAGGTGATCCGCCGTTTCGTCGCGGGACCGTCCGGCACGTCGGCGCCCAACATGGCGAGGATGCGCACCGGCCTTCAGATGCTCAAGCCGCACCTCGACTATATCGCGGCACTGACAGAGGAGCGTTCATGGCTTGCCGGCCCCGAACTGTCGCTCGCCGATCTTGCCGCCGCCGCACATGTTTCAGCCATCGACTATCTCGGTGATATTCCGTGGACGGAACATCCTGTGACGCAGGCCTGGTACCAGCGCATCAAGTCGCGGCCGAGCTTCCGGGCCCTGCTGGGCGACACGGTGCCCGGCGTGCAGCCCTCGGCGCATTATGCCAACCTCGACTTCTAGGAACGGCCCGGCACTCATCGCAGCGCTGCGTGCCAGGGCACATGAAGAAGGCATCGGCAATCTCGCGGTCACGGAGGCCCGCCTCGGCGAAGACGCCGGCCTTCACTTGCAGCAATTCATCACGCAAGGCCGCCATGGCGAGATGGACTGGATGGCAAGCCGCCTCAGGGAGCGCATGAACCCGGTGGCACTCTGGCCGGAGGCCAGGTCGGCCATCGTCTTTGCGTTGCCCTATGGCCCGGAGGCCGACCCGATGGAGCGGCTGTCGCGCAAATCCTCACCCAACATTTCCGTCTATGCCCTCAACCGCGACTATCACGACATCTTCAAGGGCAAGCTCAAGCGCATCGCGCAGTGGCTGGCCCATGAGACGGCAGCGCCAGTGAAGGTCTTCGTCGATACCGCACCGCTGATGGAAAAGCCGCTGGCGCAACAGGCGGGCCTTGGCTGGCAGGGCAAGCACAGCAACCTGGTTTCGCGCGAACTCGGGTCGTGGTTTTTTCTTGGCACGATCCTCACAAGCCTCGAACTCGCGGGCGATGCTGCGGAAAGCGATCATTGCGGCAGCTGCCGCGCCTGCCTCGACATCTGCCCGACTGGCGCCTTCCCTGCCCCTTACCAGCTCGATGCGCGGCGCTGCATTTCCTACCTCACCATCGAGCACAAGGGCCACATCCCGGCCGAGTTCCGCAAGGCCATGGGCAACCGCATCTATGGCTGTGATGATTGCCTGGCGGTATGCCCCTGGAACAAGTTCGCAGCGGCGGCATCGGAGCAGAAGCTCAAGGCGCGGGCCGATCTCCTCCAGCCTTCCATGGCAGAGTTCCTGAGTCTCGACGATGAGGCCTTCCGCAAGCTGTTTTCCGGTTCGCCCGTCAAGCGCACGGGGCGCGACCGCTTCCTGCGCAACTGCCTGATCGCCAGCGGCAACAGTGGTGATGCTGCCTTGACCGGTTCCGTCCGGTCCTGCCTGTCCGATGGCAGTGCGCTTGTCCGCGCCATGGCGGTGTGGGCGCTAAAACAACTCGACGCCGAAGCATTCAAGATCGAAAGAGACCGCAGGCTCGCCACGGAAGATGATGACAGTGTGAGGGCCGAATGGGCAGGGTCAGCAGAAGGACCAGGAGTGACGTGAAGCGGCACATGCTCTTTCTCGGCTTCGGCTT
>CAZUKI010000022.1:3575-9764 GCA_964620785.1 uncultured Aestuariivirga sp. | reverse complement strand
GTCTATGGCGACCACGCAGGCGGCTGGGTTGATGAAGATACGCCACTCACGCCCAACACCGTGCGTGGCGAGCGGCGCCTGGGGGCAGAGCGGCAATGGCAGCGCCTTCATTCCGAGCACGGCCTTCCCCTGCACATCTTCCGGCTTGCTGGCATCTATGGACCGGGGCGCAATGCGCTAGCGAACCTGAGGGCTGGAACGGCGCGGCGCGTGGTGAAACCGGGCCAGATCTTCAGCCGCATCCATGTCGATGACATCGCGGGCGTGCTCGCTGCTTCCATCGCGCGGCCCAATCCTGGTCGCGCCTACAATGTCGCCGATGACGAACCATGTCCGCCGCAGGATGTGGTCGTCCATGCCGCGCAACTGCTCGGAATTGCGCCGCCCCCCGAGGTCCCTTTTGCCGAGGCCAGCATGTCAGCAATGGCCAAGAGCTTCTTTGCGGATTCAAAACGCGTGAGTAATAGCCGCATCAAGGAGGAGCTTGGCTACCGCCTGCTCTATCCGAGTTATCGCGAAGGACTTGCTGCGCTGCTCTAGCCGTGGCGCGCCCATGTCACTTCGGTCGGGGCCTAGATCGTCTTTCCGTCCGCCCTTTCGGCCAGCGCCAGCACTGCGTCCTGCATGTGGCGCAACTGATGCGGCGCCGACAGGCGATGGTCGCCACCTTTCAGAAGGGTCATGGAAATGTCGGGGCCATCGATCGCCTGCATGGTCCGCCCCGCATGGCTCGGCGGCACTTCGGCATCTTCGGTGCCCTGCAGGATGCGCACCGGCATGGGCAGCGACACTCCGTCCGGCAAGAGCAAATGGCGCTCGCCATCGTCGATCAACTGCCGGGTGATGGGATAGGCGGCGCCATAGGCCGAGGGAAGTTCCACCAGCCCATGCTCCAGCAGGGCCTCTCTCGTATCCGTGCTGAAACCATCCCACATCAGTTCACGGGTCATGTCGGTTGCCGGCGCGATCAGCACCAGCCCGGCAATGCGGCGGAAGGCAGGCGGATCTTCCCTGGCAAGCCGGCGCGCCATGAGCAGCGCCAGCCAGCCCCCCATGGACGAACCGACGATCACCCTCTTGTTGCGCGTATGGGCGAGGAACATGTGGATGGCCTGCTCAAGCCAGAGCGAAATCGTTCCATCCGTGAAGTGCCCTTCCGACTGGCCGTGGCCGGAATAGTCGAAGCGCAGGCAGGCACGCCGGCTGGCGCGAGCGAGCCCGGCGAGGGCCTCACCCTTGCTTCCCGTCATGGCCGACATGAAGCCGCCCAGCCAGAAGAAGCCGCAGGGGCCGAGTTCGTCACGGCCCCCGTCCACCAGATAGGCGAGGCGCTGGCCCAGGACACCCGGATCGAAGCTCGTTGCCGCCATGGAATCACCCTTCTTTTTGGGCCTGATCCTTGCTATCGAACAGGCGCCGGATTCGTCATTATCGTGAATTCGGCGTGCAACAATGGAGAATCTGAGCACTTGAGCATACCGCCGCGCCGGCCCAGCATGAGCCGCAACCAGCCACCCCCGCAGAAGGAGGAGGCTCACAAAATCAACAACAGGATCGATTCAAGGGAAGTACGCCTCATTGCCGCTGACGGCCAGAACGTTGGTGTCGTGCCGACACGCCAGGCGCTGTCGATGGCAGAAGAGGCCGGCCTCGATCTCGTTGAGATTTCGCCCGATGCGAAACCACCGGTTGCCAAGATTCTCGACTACGGCAAGTTCAAGTTCCAGGAACAGAAGCGCCAGGCTGAAGCGCGCAAGAAGCAGCGGGTCATCGAGATCAAGGAGATCAAGCTCCGCCCGATGATCGACGACCATGATTTCAGCGTGAAGATGAAGGCGGCCCGCCGCTTCTTCGAGGAAGGCGACAAGGTTAAGATCACCCTGCGCTTCCGTGGCCGTGAAATGGACCACCAGGACCTGGGCTACAAGCTGCTGCTGCGGGTCAAGTCCGACATGGCCGACATCGCCAAGGCGGAGCTTGAACCCAAGCCAGAGGGCCGCCAGATCATCATGATCCTGTCGCCGCGCGGCAAGGCTGGCTGAACCTCTCGTTCAACTCACAAATTTGTTACGGGCTTAGTTGCAATTTATTTCTTGAAGCGGGGCTTTGCGCCCCCACCTTCTGGACATGGCCGCACGATCCACTGGCGGCCTGAATTCAGGAGACTAAAAATGAAGAAGATCCTTATTGCAGCTTCCACTCTGATTGCCCTGTCCGCACCGGCCCTCGCCGAACGCAGCGATGACCTCCGCAACATGAGCACCTACACGGGCAAGTATGCCGCAAGCCACGGCCTCAATGCCACGAGCGTCGATACTGCTCCCTTGCAGGTTGGCGATGACGGCTGGGTGGTCGGACTGTTTGGCCAGACCAAGGACCCGCTTGAAGCCCGCCGCTGGTCTGAAAAGAACAACTGATGAAAGTGTCAACTGGCGGACAAGGTTTACCTTGTCCGCCGCTTGCCTTCAGCGGAAGGCCAATTCTCAGGCTTTCAGTGTTTCGACCGCGGCCGGGCGCGAGTTCGGCTTGAGGCGATAGACGACCGGCACGCCGGTATCCAGTTCGCGCTTCAGGATCTGTTCAGGCGTGAGCCCTTCGATCGCCATGATGAGCGAACGCAGCGAGTTGCCGTGGGCAACGACCAGCACGCTCTTTCCGTCCAGCACATGTGGCTGGATCATGTGCATGTAATAGGGCAGCGAGCGGGCCAGCGTATCTTTCAGGCTCTCGCCGCCGGGTGGCGGCACGTCATAGGACCTGCGCCAGACCAGAACCTGTTCATCGCCCCATTTCTTGCGGGCATCATCCTTGTTGAGGCCGGTCAGGTCGCCATAGTCACGCTCGTTCAGGGCCTGGTCACGGGTTTCCGGCAAACCTGACTGGCCCAATTCCTCAAGGATGAGTTTCAGCGTGTGCTGGGCCCGGGTCAGGGCCGAGGTGAAGCACAGGTCAAATGAAAGGCCCTTGGCCTTGAGGCGGCGGCCTGCAGCACGCGCCTCGTCGATTCCCTGCGCCGTCAGGTCAACGTCCTTCCAGCCGGTGAAAAGGTTCTTCAGGTTCCATTCGCTCTGGCCGTGACGGACCAGCACCAGTGTTCCACTCATGTCATTTCAATCCCAGGACGTCGCTCATGTCATAGAGGCCGGGCTCCTTGCTGCGCGCCCACATGGCGGCACGCACGGCGCCGCGTGCGAAGATTTCCCGGCTTTCGGCGCGGTGGGTGAGTTCGATGCGCTCGGCATTGCCGGCAAAGATCACCGCATGCTCGCCAACGACCGTGCCGCCGCGCAGCGATGCAAAGCCGATGTCGCCGGCAACACGGGCACCCGTATGGCCGTCACGAACCCGCACTGAACGCTCATCGAGAGAAACATTCCTGCCTTCGGCCGCGGCCTTGCCGAGGAGAAGCGCAGTCCCCGACGGAGCATCGATTTTCTGGCGGTGGTGCATCTCGACTATTTCAATGTCGAAGTCTTCACCGAGGCTCGCTGCCACTTTCCTGACGAGGCCGGCAAGCAAATTGACGCCGAGACTCATGTTGCCGCTCTTGACGATGCGAGCGCGTGATCCGGCGTTCCTGATCGCCGCTTCACCAAGCTCATCGATGCCGGTGGTGCCGATCACATGAACGCGGCCCAGGGCGGCGCTATGACGAATGAGGTCGAGGGTTGCGGCGGGCACCGTGAAGTCAATGATGCCATCCACATCCTTGAGGACGGCTTCGGCATTGTCACTGATCTTGATGGCGAGGTTTGGAACGCCAATGAGCGCGCCGAAATCCATGCCTACATAGGCCGAACCCTTGGCTTCGAGGCCGCCGGCCAGCACGCAGCCGGGAGTGCCCTGGACGATGCGCCCCAATTCGCGGCCCATGCGCCCGCCGGCGCCGGCGATTGCCAGTTTCATCGGTGACTTTGCTGCGCTGCTCATGGTCGTTGCTCTTTCGACAAGGCTCTATCGCCGCCATCCCGGCGGAGCAATGAAAATCATGCCACGAGGATAACGCGGATGTCGTTGACATTGGTGAGGGTCGGACCTGTCACCAACTGGTCGCCGAGCTTCGCAAAGAATGTGTGGGCATCATTGTCGGCCAGCATGGCACGGGCATCGAGGCCGAGGCTGCGCGCGCGCGCCAGCGTGTCCGGCGTCAGCATGGCACCTGCAACTTCGGCGGCTCCGTCCACGCCATCGGTGTCAGCGGCAAGTGCCCAGATCGCCTCGGCGCCATGCAGCTTGACGGCAAGCGAGAGGAGAAACTCGACATTGCGGCCACCCACGCCCTGCCCTTTGAGTGTCACCGTGGTTTCACCGCCTGAAATGATGGCGCAGGGCGGTTTTACGGGTTGGCCGAAGCGGCGGGCCTGCAGGGCGATGCCAGCCATGGCAATGCCGATGTCGCGGGCTTCGCCTTCAATGGAGTCCCCAAGGATCAAAGGGGCATAGCCATTATCGCGGGCGAGGCGGGCCACCGCCTCCAGCGACTGCTGCGGCGAGGCGATGAGATGGGCGCGCGACTGCGACAGGCGCGGATCACCAGGCTTCGGCGTTTCGTCCTGCGCCGCGTTGAGGCGCGCCATGACGGCAGGTGGCAGATCAAGCTGGTAGCGCTGCACGATCGCCAGTGCATCAGCGGTGCTGGTGGGATCGGCCACAGTAGGTCCGGAGCCCACCGCCGACACGTCATCGCCCGGCACATCCGAGATCACCAGGGTTTCGACGCGGGCCGGAAAGGCGGCGGCGGCAAGCCTGCCGCCCTTTATGGCCGAGAGATGCTTGCGCACGCAGTTCATCTCGGCAATGGGCGCCCCGCAAGCGAGCAGCGCCTTGTTGACGGCGCGCTTTTCCTCGGCGGTGATGCCAGCCGCCGGAAGGCTGAGAAGCGCCGAGGCGCCGCCAGAAACCAGCGCCACAACGAGATCATCGGCTGTCAGACCCTGGACCAGCTTCAGCATCTCTGCTGCGGCGGCAGCGCCTGCCGCATCGGGCACCGGATGGGCCGCTTCGACGATCCTGATCTTCCGGCATGGAACGGCATGGCCATAGCGGGTGACGACGAGGCCTTCGAGCGGGTGGGGCCAATGGTCCTCGAAGGCCTTTGCCATGGCGGCGGAGGCTTTTCCGGCGCCGACCACGATGGTGCGGCCCCTGGGGCTTTCCGGCGGTTTCGGCAGGAAACGCGGCACGGACTGTCCGGGCAAGGCGGCAGCCACCGCCGCCTCGAACATGGCGCGCAGAAGCTCGCGTTCGGTCATTGCTCATCCTTCTTGTGAAAGCGCCGGCCGGCCACATAAGTCGCAGCGACGGCACGGTCATCGCCCAGCATGATCAGCGAGAACAGGATGTCCTCAAGCGATTGCGACAGTTCATGGCGGCTTTTGAGGACGGGTGTCGCCTCGGCGTCGAGCACCACGATGTCGGCATGCTTGCCCGCCTCCAGCGATCCCGTTTCGCCATCGATGTGCAGGCGTGCGGCATTGCCGATCGTCGCCATGCGGAAAAGTTCCGTGGCCGAGGGCTTGTAGCCGCCGAGCATCTGCACCTTGTAGGTCTCGCCCAGCGTTGCCAGCATGGAATAGCTGGTGCCGCCACCGACATCGGTTGCAAGTCCCAAGTGAACGGGGCGGGCCGGCTTCCGGAGATGCGGCATCGACAGAAGCCCGGAGCCCAGAAAAGTGTTCGAGGTTGCGCAATGGATGACCGTCGAGCCGCTTTCCGACAGGCGCTGGCATTCGCGTTCCGAGAGGTGAATGCCATGGGCAAAGAGGCTGCGTTCGCCCAGCAGGCCACAGCGATCATAGACGTCGGTGTAGTCATTTGCCTGCGGGACGAGCTGGCGCACGAAGGCGATCTCGCCAGCACTTTCCGACAGGTGGGTTTGCATCAATGCGCCATCGAGTGACTTGAGCAGTTCGCCCGAGAGGCGCAACTGCTCCTCGGACGAAGTCACGGCAAAGCGCGGCGTCACGGCATAGCGCAAGCGTCCCCTGCCATGCCATGCCCTGTAAAGCTCCTCGCTCTCACGCGCGCCCGTTTGCGGATCGTCCTGCACGGCCGGAATGGCATTGCGGTCCATCATGGTCTTGCCGGTCAAGAGCGCCATGTCGCGCCGCGCCGCCGCCGAAAACAGGGCATCGGCGCAGGCCTTGTGCACCGAACAGAAGGCAAGTGCCGCCGTGGTGCCATGGGCCA
>CAZUKI010000022.1:0-3475 GCA_964620785.1 uncultured Aestuariivirga sp. | reverse complement strand
CTGTCCGCGGATCACCCGGGCCGTGGAAGCATCCGTCATGGCTGCACCCGGTCTTCAATGCGGAAGCGGAAGATGCGGCCAACCTGTGCAAGTGCAGTTGCAAACTCCTCGCTCTCGGTCTTCCCTACACGCTCCTCGAATGCTGCGAGGATTTCTGCCTTGCCGGCGCCCTTCACGGCGAAGATGAAGGGAAAGCCGAAACGGCGCTTGTATTCTTCATTGAGGGCGGTGAAGCGCCGGAACTCATCGGCATCGAGCGTGTCGAGGCCGGCGCCCTGCTGTTCGCGGCCTGAATCGGCGCTGAGCCTCGCCCGTGTTGCAAGATCAGGATGGGCCCGCAGCAGCGCCAGTTGCGCTTCAGGACGTGCCGCCGCAAGTGCTGAGGAGAAAGCAGTGACCATAAGCTCGCGACTGGCGAAGGGGCGCTTCCCGACCGCTTCCACTGCCACCCACGGCGAATGCTCGGCGACGTCGCCGAAGGCGGCAACAAAGGCATCGGCAGTCATGGCGTTGACCTCGGCAAGCGTCATCATGGCTGCTTCGCCAGCCAGGCGCCGAGCTTGGCGCGTTCCTCGGCCGTCATGCCTGTCTTGTTGCCAAGCGGCATGGAGCGGCCGGCAACGGCCTGCACCATGACTTGCGCCTTGTGGCGGCGAAGATCATCGGCGTTTTCCAGGAGCACACCCTTGGGTGCCGCCTTGGTGGCGGGGTCCGTGGGGTTCACGGCATGGCACACAGCGCATCTGTTCTGGGCGATCGTCACCGCTTCCTGGTCGCTCACCTCACCCTCATAGAGCACCGGCCCGCGCGGCATGGCGATCACCATGGCAAGGGCGAGCGCTGCGCCGATCACCGGAATGGTCCAGGCGATCTCGGCCTGGTCGTCACCCACTTCGGTGCGCACCAGATAGTGGCGCAGGGCGGCACCGCCGACCACGATGAGGCAGATCAGCAGCCAGCTTCGCGGATTCTCGGTGAGAAAGGCATAATGGTTCGAGACCATCATCAGCAGCACCGGCAGCGTCAGGTAGGTGTTGTGCAGCGAGCGCTGCTTGCCCTCGGCGCCATAGCGCGGATCGGGCTTTTCACCGGCAATGAGGCTCGCCACGATCTTGCGCTGGTTCGGAATGATGACGAGAAAGACATTGGCCGCCATGATCGTGCCAATGAAGATTCCGACGTGGATGAAGGCGCCGCGTCCTGAAAAGACATGGGTGAAGCCGTAGGCGGCGGCGACGATCATCGCCAGGACGCAGAGCAGCAGGATTTGCGGGTGGGCGATGGCGAGGTTGCGGCAGAGCAGGTCATAGACGAGCCAGCCCGCGATGATCGCGCCCAGTGAAATGGCAATCGCCGTCCACGGCGTCAGCACCATCACTTCGGGATTGATGAGGAAGGCTTCGGCGTTGACGTAATACTGCACGACGAGCAGCAGGAAGCCCGTGACCCAGGTGAGGTAGGCCTCCCATTTGAACCATGTGAGATGATCGGGAAGGCTGGGGGGCGCGGAGGTGTATTTCTGCACCTGGTAGAAGCCGCCGCCATGTACCTCCCAGGCCTCGCCATAAACGCCGGGCGGCAGGCCGGGGCGCTGGCGCAGGGAAAAGTCGAGGGCCACGAAATAGAAGGACGTGCCGATCCAGGCGATGCCTGCGATCATGTGGCCCCAGCGCAGGAGCAGGTTCAGCCAGTCGAGGACATAGGGATCGAGTGTCATTCACGCCCACAAAGAAGTGCCGGACGTGAGGCTATCACGCCCGGCACACCATTGTCTTGTGCCTGCTTTACTGGGGCAGCTTGTCGTCGACGCCCTTGACGTACCAGTTCATGCCCAGGATGTCGCCGTCGGGAAGCGGCTTGCCGGCTTCGCCCACGGTGGTGCCGTCCTGCTTGGTGATGACGCCCGTAAAGGGATTGAGCTTGCCGGAAGCGATGGCCGCGGCCGTCTCGGTCGCCATCTTGGCAACGTCTTCAGGCATGTTGGTGTAGGGGGCCATGCTCACCGTGGCATTTTCCATGCCTTCCCAGGTCTGCTGCGGCTTCCAGGTGCCATCCAGCACCGCCTTCACGCTGTTGATGTAGTGCGGCGCCCAGTTGTCGACGATCGCCGTCAACTGTGCCTTGGGGGCGAACTGGATCTGGTCGGAGGCCTGGCCGAAGCCGAGCTTGCCCTGCTCCTGGGCGACCTGCAGCGGCGCTGCGGAATCCGTGTGCTGCACGGTGATGTCGGCACCCTGGCTCAACAGCACCTTGGCGGCGTCGGCTTCCTTGGCCGGGTCAAACCAGGTGTTCACCCAGATGATCTTCACCTTGAAATCCGGGTTGATGCTCTGGGCGCCCAGCATGAAGGCGTTGATGCCGGAGACCACTTCCGGGATGGGGAAGGACACGATGTAGCCCGCCGTGCCGGTCTTCGACATCTTGGCGGCGATCTGGCCGATCACATAGCGGCCCTCGTGGAACTTGGCGTTGTAGGTGCCCATGTTGGGCGCGGTCTTGAAGCCGGTGGCGTGCTCGAACTTCACGTCGGGAAATTTCGCGGCGACCTTGAGCATGGCATCCATGAAGCCGAAGGAAGTTCCGAAGATGATGTTGCAGCCTTCGCGGGCGAAGCGCTCGAAAGTCTTTTCCGAATCTGCTTCGGAGACGTTCTCGGCATAGGCGGTCTCAACCTTGTCGCCGAATTCCTTCTGCACGGCGAGCAGGCCCTGGTGGTGCTGGTAGGAATAGCCGTAGTCGCCAATGGGCCCCACATAGACCCAGCAGGCCTTGAGATCAGCGGCTTTCGCGGCCCCGGCTGCCCCCAGCATCATGGCGGCTGCGGCCACGGTCATCAGAAATTTTTTCATCATGTTGCTCCCTGTTCTCGATGAAAATATCAACGGTCCGGCACGAAGGGCTGCCCCAGGTTGGCCGGCGTGTTGCGACGCGTCAGGGCCTTGTTCCCGGAGATCACCACCAGTGCGAGGATGGTGCCAAGATAGGGCAGACTGGAGAGGAATTGCGAGGGGATTCCAAAGCCGGCTGCCTGCAAAACGAAGGAAAGGATGGAAATTGTGCCAAAGAGATAGGCACCTGCCAGAACCCTGAGCGGAAGCCAGGAAGCGAAAACCACAAGGGCCAGCGCAATCCAGCCGCGGCCCGAGGACATGTTCTCGACCCATTGCGGGGTATAGACGAGCGACAGGTAGCCGCCCGCCAGGCCGCTCATGGCGCCGCCGAAGAGCACACAGAGATAGCGGACCGCCACGACATTATAGCCCAGCGCATGGGCCGAGGCATGGCTCACCCCCACCGCCCTGACGATAAGGCCCCCCTTGCTGCGGAAGAGAAACCAGCTCACCGCGGCCACCATCAGCAGCGAGAACGGCACCAGCGGGTCGATGCCCCAT
The DNA here is from genome assembly GCA_964620785.1 of uncultured Aestuariivirga sp. Classification (GTDB taxonomy): domain Bacteria; phylum Pseudomonadota; class Alphaproteobacteria; order Rhizobiales; family Aestuariivirgaceae; genus Aestuariivirga. The sequence continues at coordinate 83 of CAZUKI010000022.1, read as the reverse complement.
ATGGCCGGCAGCTTGACGCCGGGCTGGCCCACGAAGCTTTCGCCGATGAGGGCCGAGAGGCCAAGGCCCAGCAGTGTCAGGGC
>CAZUKI010000021.1:0-20329 GCA_964620785.1 uncultured Aestuariivirga sp. | reverse complement strand
TGGTCCGGTAAGTCCGCCCGAAAGCAAGGATGAACGATGATCAAGATTGGTGACAGACTGCCTGAAGTGGAATTCCTCGTTCCCGGCGCCGAAGCTGCCGAGAAGAAGACGACGTCCGATATTTTTGCAGGGAAGAAGGTCGTGCTTTTTGCCGTTCCCGGCGCCTTCACACCCACATGCAATGCCCTGCATCTGCCGGGCTATGTCATTGACCATGACGCCATCAAGGCCAAGGGCGTTGACACGATTGCCTGCACCTCTGTGAATGATGTCCATGTCATGCGCGCCTGGGGTAAGGCCACCGCGTCGGAAGGCAAGATCCTGATGCTGGGCGATGGCAATGCAGATTTTGCCAAGGCTGTCGGGCTCGACAATGACAGCTCGGCCGCCAAGATGGGCATCCGTTCCAAGCGCTATTCCATGTATGTGGTCGATGGCGTGGTGAAGCAGCTCAACGTCGAAAGCAAGCCGGGCGTCAATGTCTCGGGCTCGGAGACGATCCTCGGCCAGATTTGAACGGCTGCATGCCGAGGCGCGCCAGTTCATCGGCGCGCTCATTGTCGGGGTGGCCGTCATGGCCTTTCACCCAATGCCAGGAAATCTCGTGGCGCTTGATGGCCTCATCGAGCGCCTGCCAGAGTTCGGCATTCTTCACCGGCTTCTTGTCGGCGGTCTTCCAGCCGTTCTTCTTCCAGCCGTGAATCCACTTGGTGATGCCGTCCTTCACATATTGTGAATCGACATGCATGGCGACCCTGCACGGCCGCGTCAGCGCGGTAAGGGCCTCGATTGCCGCGGTGATTTCCATGCGGTTGTTGGTGGTGTTGGCTGCCCCGCCCGAAAGTTCCTTGCGCGTGCCGTTGTAGTCGAGAATGGCGCCCCAGCCGCCTGGGCCCGGATTGCCTGAGCAGGCTCCATCCGTATGGATCACAACACTTGTCCTGTTCATGCGACGGTTGCCGCCTCGCGCAATTCCTTCGGCAGCTTGAAGGAGACATTTTCCTCGCGCAGCGTCACCTTTTCGACGCTCACATCATAATGCTGCCGGAAGGCGTCGATGATCTCGTTGACCAGCACCTCCGGCGCGGATGCCCCCGCCGTCAACCCGATGGTGCGCAGCTTGCCCAGTTCATCCCACTTGAGATCACTCGCCCGCTGGACGAGGAGACCGCGCGGGCAGCCGTTCTTCTCGCCCACCTCGACGAGGCGCTTCGAGTTTGATGAATTGGGCGCCCCAACCACCAGCAGCATGTCGATCTGTGCCGCGATGGACTTGACCGCTTCCTGCCGGTTGGTCGTGGCATAGCAGATGTCTTCCTTCACGGGCCCACGGATCTCGGGAAAGCGCCGGCGCAGCACGGCAATGACACCGGCTGTGTCGTCAACCGAAAGGGTAGTCTGCGTGATATAGGCAAGCCTGCCAGCATCCCTGACGATGAGCCGCTCGGCATCTTCCGGCGTCTCGATCAGCACGACGGCGCCGGCCGGCAACTGCCCCATGGTGCCGACCACTTCAGGATGGCCCGCATGGCCGATGAGGATGATTTCGAGGCCTTCGTCATGGTGCCGCTGCGCCTCCAGATGCACCTTGGTGACCAGCGGGCAGGTGGCATCGAGCTGGAACATGTGCCGGCGCTGCGCCTCCGCCGGAATGGCCTTGGGCACACCGTGCGCGGAAAAGATCACGGGGCGATCGCCTGCCGGAACCTCATCCAGTTCCTTCACGAAAATGGCGCCCTTGGCCTTGAGGCCATCGACCACGAATTTGTTGTGCACGATTTCATGCCGCACATAGACGGGCGCGCCATAGACTTCGAGGGCGCGCTCGACGATGTCGATGGCCCTGACTACACCTGCGCAGAACCCGCGCGGCGCGGCCAGCAGGATTTTCAGGGGCGGCAGGGGCATGGGCGAGGAATGCGGGTGTTGCACTGCAAAGTCAAGGCAACAGCCGCTGCTTGAACTTTTCACTCGGGCCGCCTACTCTTAGGCCAATACCGCCCGCCGCGGGAGAGACTGGCCGTCAAATGGCTGGCGCCGAAGGAGCAACCGCCCCGGAAACTCTCAGGCAGAAGGACCGCAAGGGTGGTGCGTAGGCTCTGGAGAGCAGGTAGCCGGAGCACGGTGCACGAAGCGAGTTGCTGAATTCGCGATGTGGACGCTGTGCGGAACGGCTAGCTCACCGAAGGAGAAAGTGTCCGGGTGTCGGAGTGACCCGGGCATGAAAACTCTCAGGTACCTGACAGAGGGGGCAAGTTTGCGAAGAATCGCAGACTTGCGCGCTTTTGTCAGGAGAGGACCTTGAGTGAAAATCTGAAACGTACCCCATTGTTTGATGAACATGTCCGTTTGGGCGCCCGCATGGTGCCCTTCGCGGGCTATGAGATGCCTGTTCAATATCCGACGGGCATTCTGACCGAACACAACTGGACAAGAACCCACGCGGGGCTTTTCGACGTCTCGCACATGGGCCAGTGCCTCATTGCAGCGTCAAGTTTCGAGCGCGCGGCCGAGGCCTTCGAGACACTGGTGCCCGCCGATCTGCGGGGCCTCGCCCCCCAGCAGCAGCGCTATTCGCAACTGCTCGATGAAAGCGGCGGCATTCTCGATGACCTGATGATTTCCCGTTCGGCCCCGCCGGGCAGGCTCTATGTGGTGGTCAATGCCGCTTGCAAGGACGACGATTTTGCCCACTTTGCCGCGCAGCTCCCCGCCGATGTGAAACTGGAGCGCCTTGACGATGATGCCCTCCTGGCCCTCCAGGGGCCGGAGGCCGAAGCAGTCCTCGCGGCGCTGAACCCCAGGGTGCGTGACATCAAGTTCATGCATTTCGAGCTCCTGGACCTTGCAGGCTGCAAGGACGTGCATGTCTCGCGGTCGGGCTATACCGGGGAGGATGGTTTCGAGCTCTCCCTGCCGAACGCCGATGTGGGCAAGCTCTGGGCGGCACTTCTGAAGGATGAACGCGTGAAGCCCATTGGCCTCGGCGCACGCGATTCGCTTCGCCTCGAGGCAGGGCTTTGCCTCTATGGCCATGACATCGACAAGACCACCTCGCCAAATGAGGCGCAACTCATGTGGTCGATCCCGAAGCGCCGGCGCGAGGAGGGTGGCTTCATCGGGGCAACGCGCGTCCAGCACGAACTGCGCTCCGGCACGAAGCGCCTCAGGGTTGGCATCAAGCCTGAAGGCCGTGCTCCCGCACGTGATGGCACCGTGATTCAGAACGTCGCCGGCCGCCAGATCGGCCAGGTCACCTCCGGTGGCTTCGGACCCAGCGTCAATGGCCCGGTGGCGATGGGCTATGTCGAGGCAGATCACGCCAAGGAGGGCACCAACCTCCTGTTGCTGGTGCGCGGCAATCCGCTGCCTGCAACTGTCATCAAGCTTCCCTTTGTTCCCAACCGCTTCAAGCGATAACCCCAAGAGGAAATGTCATGAACAAGAAGTACACAGCCGAGCACGAATGGCTCACCGTCGATGGTGATGTGGCAACCGTCGGCATCACTGAACATGCCCAGCAGCAGCTGGGTGACGTGGTCTTCGTTGATCTCCCCGCTATCGGCCGCAAAGTCGAGAAGGGCAAGGATGCCGCGGTCGTTGAAAGCGTCAAGGCGGCGAGCGATGTATATGCTCCCATCACTGGGGAAATTGTCGCCGTAAACAAGGACTTGGCAGACAATCCTGCACTGGTGAATGAAGATGCCGAAGGCAAGGCCTGGTTCATGAAGATCAGGTTCGCCGACAAGGCCGAACTCGACGGCCTGATGGACAAGCAGGCCTACGACAAGCTGGTGGGCTGATCATGTCAAAACGGCAATCGCTGTCCGATCTCGAACCCGGCGCCAATTTCATCAGCCGGCACATCGGCCCCAATGACATTGAGACCCGCGAGATGCTGCGCACCGTGGGCTCGGCAAATCTTGACGACTTCATCGCCAAGGTGGTGCCGGCCAGGATCAGGAGCAAGAAGCCTCTCGACCTTGCCCCCGCCATGGCCGAACGCACTGCGCTCTCCTATTTGCGCGAGGCGGCCGAGCGCAATCAGGTTTTCACCTCGATGATCGGCATGGGCTACTACGGCACGGTCACGCCCAAGGTCATCCTGCGCAACATCCTGGAGAACCCCGGCTGGTACACGGCCTACACGCCATACCAGGCCGAAGTGAGCCAGGGCCGCCTCGAGGCACTGCTCAACTTCCAGCAGGTGATCATGGATCTCACCGGCATGGACATTGCCAATGCGTCACTGCTGGATGAGGCAACCGCGGCGGCAGAAGCCATGGCCATGGCGAGGCGCCTGTCAAGGAATGAGTCGAATGTCTTCTTCGTGGATCGTGACACCCATCCACAGACCATCGGCGTCATTGAAACGCGCGCCGAAGGCATGGGCTTTGCCGTCAAGGTTGGCGATCCTTCCCATGACCTCGATTCGGCCGCTGTCTTTGGCGCGTTGCTGTCCTATCCCGGGTCTTCCGGCGAAGTCCGCGATTTCCGCGGCCTGATTTCCCGCCTCAAGGAAGCAGGCGCGCTGTCCGTTATGGCAAGTGATCTTCTTGCCCTCGCGCTACTTACACCTCCGGGTGAACTCGGCGCGGACATCGCCATTGGTTCTGCGCAGCGCTTCGGTGTTCCCATGGGTTACGGCGGCCCGCACGCTGCCTTCTTTGCCACCCGCGACGACTACAAGCGCGTCATGCCGGGCCGCATCATCGGCGTCTCGGTTGATGCGCAGGGCAACCGGGCGCTCCGCATGGCGCTGCAGACCCGCGAGCAGCATATCCGCCGCGAGAAGGCAACCAGCAACATCTGCACGGCCCAGGTGCTCCTGGCCATCACCGCGTCGATGTTTGCCGTTTACAATGGCCCCAGGGGCATCCGCAAAATGGCGGAGCGCACCCACCGCTTCATGCAGATCTTTGCAAAGGCCGTGGGCGACATGGGCTACACCGTTGCCACGAAGTCTTACTTCGACACGGTCACCGTGCTGGTGCCCGGCCGCGCCCATTCCCTTTGGGCAAGAGCCAAGGAAAAGCGCATCAACCTGCGCTTCGTCGATGCCGATCACGTCGGCATTTCCTTTGACCAGTCAACACGCCGGCAGGAAGTGAAGCGCCTGCTTTCGGTGTTCCGCTCCGGTGCCGACACGAGCGTTGATCTCGATGCGATCGACACCTCGGTGGGCGAGAGCATTCCGAAATCATTGCAGCGCCAGTCGAGCTTCCTCACCCACCCGGTGTTCGAGCTCTATCATTCCGAAACCGAGATGCTGCGCTACTTGCGGCACCTGCAGGCCAAGGACCTGGCCCTCGACCAGGCCATGATTCCGCTGGGCTCCTGCACCATGAAGCTCAATGCCACGAGTGAGATGATCCCGATCACCTGGCGGCAGTTTTCGCTCATGCATCCCTTCGCACCGCTGGAACAGGCGCAGGGCTACCAGCAGCTTTTTGAAGAGCTTGAGAACATGCTGGCGGAAATCACCGGCTTTGATGCCGTCTCGCTCCAGCCCAATGCCGGCAGCCAGGGTGAATATGCCGGGCTCAAGGCAATCCGTGGCTACCACGCCGCCCGCGGCGAGCATCACCGCAACATCTGCCTCATTCCGGTTTCCGCCCACGGCACCAATCCGGCCTCGGCGGTCATGGCCGGCATGAACGTGGTTGTGGTTGCCTGCGATGCCAACGGCAATGTCGATGTCGGTGATCTCACGGCCAAGGCGGAAAAGCATGCCGCCAATCTTGCGGCACTGATGATCACCTATCCTTCGACGCATGGTGTCTTCGAGGAGGCGATCATCGACATCTGCTCCATCGTTCACAAGAACGGCGGACAGGTCTATCTCGACGGTGCCAACCTCAACGCCCAGGTCGGGCTCATGCGCCCGGCCGAACTCGGCGCCGATGTCTGCCACATGAACCTGCACAAGACCTTCTGCATCCCTCACGGGGGCGGCGGGCCGGGCGTCGGACCCATCGGCGTCAAGGCGCACCTCGCGCCCTATCTGCCGGGCCACGCTGTGGTCAACGGCGTCAACCCTGCGGCGGGCCGTGAAGGCCACGGCGGTGCCGTTTCTGCCGCACCCTGGGGCTCGGCATCGATCCTGCCGATCTCATGGATGTATATAGCCATGATGGGCGGCGAGGGCCTGCGCAAGGCGACGATCATGGCGATCCTCAACGCCAATTACATCGCCCAGCGCCTCAAGCCGCATTTCCCGGTGCTCTATTCAGGTCCTGGCGGCTTCGTGGCCCATGAATGCATCATCGACCTGCGCTGGCTGAAGGAGCGCACCGGCCTGTCGGTCGAGGACGTGGCGAAGCGCCTGGTGGACTATGGCTTCCATGCCCCCACCATGTCCTTCCCGGTGGTGGACACGCTGATGATCGAGCCAACCGAGAGCGAAGGAAAGCGCGAACTGGACCGCTTCTGCGATGCGATGATTGCGATCCGCGCCGAGATTGCCGCCGTCGAGGACGGCAAGTTGGACAAGCTCGACAATCCGCTGAAGAACGCTCCCCACACCCACAAGCTGCTCTTTGCAGACTGGACGCATGGCTATTCGAAAGAGCAGGCCTATTTCCCGCTCGGGCACCACTACGCCAACGACAAGTTCTGGCCGCCGGTGGCCCGCGTTGACAATGTCTTCGGAGATCGCAACCTTGTCTGTTCCTGCCCGCCGATGGAGAACTATCTGGAAGCGGCGGAATAGGAATGCGTGAAATCGGCGGTGCTCAGGCGCAGCCGATCCGCCCGGCACTGCGAACAAAAAGCAAAACCCGGCCCAAGGGCCGGGTTTGCATTATCTGGTAGTGGCCGTTTCTTACTGCAGGCGCGATTTCACGGCGGCAATGGATTCAGAAACCAGCTTCTCGCCGGCCTTGCCCGAAGCTGCGTCCTTGAGCAGGGCAGCAGAGGCGGCCATGGCAAGATCAGCGGCAGCAGCACGCACGTCCTTGACTGCCGCAGCTTCCGCCATGGCGATCTTCTGCTCGGCCTGGGCTTCGCGGCGGGCCAGCGTGTCCTTGAGCTTCCGGGCCGATTCCTCGGCATAGGCTTCCGCTTCCGTCTTTGCCGCGGCGATGATGTCCCGGGCTTCAACTTCGGCGTCTTGCCGCTTCTTCTTGTATTCTGAAAGAAGCGCCTCGGCTTCCTGGCGAAGCCGCTTTGCTTCGCCGAGTTCCTTGGAGATCTTGTCGGCGCGCTCGTCCAGCATCTTGGCAACGAGTGCCGGCACCTTCAGGTAAACCAGCAGTGCAACAAAGAGGATGAAGGAAACGAGCACCCAGCTTTCGGCATGGCGGAAAAATTCCATCTCGGTCTCCTACTTCGCGGCCTTGGCGACAGCCGCTGCGGCCGCCGTCTTGGTCACTGACGCGCCGGAAAGTTCGGCTACGATGTTGGCGGCAAGTTCGCTGGCAATCTCTTCGACATTGCCGAGTGCCTTGGCCTTCGCAGCCTGGATCGCCTTGTCGGCGGCCGCAGCCTTGCTGGCCAGTTCTGCATCAAGCTTGTGGCGCGCTGCATCCGTCTCGGCGCTGACCTTGTTGCGTGCCTCGGCGGCGTGGCTGGAAGCACGGCCGCGGGCATCGGCGAGCGATGCCTCATAGGCCTTCAGGGCCGCTTCCGATTCCGATTTTGCCGATACAGCCGCGGCAAGGTCACCGTCGATGGTGCCCTTCCTCGCCTCGATCGCACCACCCGTCTTGGGGATGATGATCTTGGAAACGACGATGTAGAGAGCAATGAAGCTCACCGCCAGCCAGAACAGCTGCGGTGGCCACATTGAAATATCAAGTTGCGGCATGAACCGCCCCTCCGGATTGGGGCCGGATATGTTTCCGGCCCGGCTTCAACAAGTCTCAGCCGAACAGGATGAGCATGGCGACGGCAAAGCCGATGAGGCCCGTCGCTTCGGCGAATGCGAAGCCGAGGAACAGCGTACCACGCTGGCCAGCGGCAGCGCTCGGGTTGCGCAATGCACCTGCCAGGTAGTTTCCGAAGATGTGGCCGATACCGATGCCGGCGCCGCCCAGTGCCACCGCCGCAATGCCTGCGCCGATCATCTTTGCTGCTTCGAGTTCCATGTTTTTCTCCTGTGAACTGATGGATGAAGTTGGTGATTAGTGGTCAACGTGCATGGCATCGCTGAGATACATGCAGGTGAGAAGGGCGAAGACATAGGCCTGCAGCGCCGCCACCAGCAGTTCGAGGCCCGTGAGGCCGACCATGGCGAGAAGCGGCACGAAGCCGAAATATCCGAGCATGACGACGAAGCCCGCCATCACCTTGAGCATCATGTGGCCGGCCATCATGTTGGCGAACAACCGGATGGAGAGCGAAAGCGGCCGGATGAAGTAGGAAACGATCTCGATCAGCACCACGAGCGGCAGCAGCAAGGCCGGAACGCCCGACGGCACGAAGAGCTTGAGATAGCCGAAGCCGTTGCGGATGAAGCCGATGATGGTGGCGCCGATGAACACGACCAGCGCCAGGGCCAGCGTGACGATGATGTGGCTGGTCACCGTGAAGGAGTAGGGGATGAGGCCGATGACGTTGGCGAACAGGATGAACAGGAACAGCGTCAGCACGAAGGGGAAATAGGTCTTGGCATTCTCGTGCAGGACCTCGCGGGTCATGTTGTCCACGACTTCGTAGAGGCTTTCGGCGATCGACTGCAGCCTGGTCGGCACCAGGTTCTTCGGCGCCAGCACGAAGAGGACTGCGGCAGCGATGACCGCGATCACCGCCCAGAGTGCTGAATTCGTGAAGGAGAGGGCACCAAGATCGATGTACTTGGTAATGACGAACTGGTGGATGGGATCGATGATTTTTTCGCCGTGGCCACCAGCGGCTTCGGCGGTTTGTGCGGCGGTGGCAGCTGCGGTATCAGTTGTCGACACGTTCAGTCCTCGTCGTCATCGTCCTTGAGGTCTTTCGCCGGCTCATTGCCGGGTTTCCCCAAAATTGCATCGGCCTGCTTGGATCGTGACAGTCGCATCACATTCCACACCCCTGCTGCCTGGCCGAGTGGCATCAGGATAATCATGATCCAGGGCGTCGTGCCGAAGTACCGGTCAAGGTAGTACCCAGCGATCGTGCACACAGCCAACGCAACAAGGATTTCCGTAATGGCTCGCATGGCAAAACCTGCCGCCATGCTGTCCGTGGGGTCTGGCCCCGCCTTGTCGTCCCGCTGCGCGAGGGTCTCGTCCAACCGTTGCTTCAGGTCAGTGAGCCGCTCATCGTCAGGCGTCTTGCCTTTTTTGGTCATGAGGGCCTTGTCCATGGCAAACGGAGGGCTGAAATCCGCTCCCCGAAACGGCGATCTTCATAGTGACGGGGCGGAAATGTGTCAAGAAACGGTTTCCCATATTAAGTTATTGAAACCGCTGCGTGAAATACTGGCGCGCGCCCCTGCGGCACTGCGCCCTTGGTGATTCACAGAAGGCCTTGAGTCTTGAGCGCCTGGCGCAGCGCCCTTGGCGAGGTAAAATGGTGTCCTTTCATGCCCACCGCTTCGGCGCCGGCCACGTTCCTGGCGCTGTCGTCGATGAAGAGCGACTGCGAAAGGGCAAGGCCGTTGCGTTCGGCGAGCAGGTGAAAGATGGCCGGGTCCGGTTTGATGATCCGTTCATCGCCCGAAACCACGATGTCCCGGAACAGCGACAGGAAGTCGAAGCGATCCCGCGTCTCACGGAAGGTGTCGCCGTTCCAGTTGGTAATGGCATAGACGGGGACACCGCGCTTGTGCAGTGCCTCGAGTATCTTGACGCTGCCGTCGATGGCGCCGGGCACCATGTCCATCCACCGCGAGCGGAAGAGGCGGATTTCATGCTCCCACATGGGGTGCCGGCGCGTAGCCTCGGCAATGGCATCTTCCCAGGCGCGGCCGCGGTCCTGTTCCAGGTTCCACTCCGGTGAGCACACCTCGGCGAGAAACCATTCCATCTTTGCTTCGTCGGAAAAGACCTTGCGGTAGAGATGGCGCGGATCCCATTCGATGAGGACCATGCCGAGGTCGAAGACAACGTTCATCGGGTGCTCGCTAAATCAGGCAGGAGCGGCTCATACATCATGATGGCGTGATTCTCGGAGACAAACTCCTCGCCCGTCAGGTCGCCGTTTCCGGCATCGAAGCGCTTCCGCCAGATTTCATTGTGGCGCGAGTAGCCGCCCCAGAATTCCTGGCGGATGGCGTGGTTCTTTTCGAACACGTCGAAACGGCTTTCCTGCTCCACGTCGGCGCGCCACTGCCCGTGCAGCCAGTCACCCTTGGTGGCGATGCGCAGTTGATAGCGGTGCTGTGTCGGGTTGCGGATCTGCAGGTCGATGTAATTGTAGGCACAGGTCGCACCCGAGGCGAAAGGCTGCGTGCGTCCCGCGTCCGGGAAGACATCGAAGCCATGCCGCCAGCGCTCGACAATTTCCAGTTCCGTGTGGATCGCCATCCAGTAGATCAGGTTGGTCATCTGGCACAGTCCGCCGCCCACATCCTGTTGGATTGTGCCGTTGCGCAGCACCAGCCCCACCTTGAAGCCACGTGCTGCCGTAGGCTTCCCCACCATGCGCCAGAAGGAAAATGTCTCGCCCGGATTGAGCATGATGCCGTCAATGCAGGAGGCGGCAATCCTCAGGCTTTCCATCTTGTTGCGCTGCAGTTGCATGTCGACGCCGGAGAGCGCGCGCAGCATCGGCGTGCCATGCTTGGCATGCAGGAAGGCAAGGTTGTCGCCTGTTCTTTGCCGCGCATAGTTCCTGCCCGGCAGGTGCCACTCGATGCGCCGCTTGGCGCGGTAGAATGCCTTTCCCAATGCCAGGCGCAGCGCCGAACGGTGCAGGGGTTTTGGAATTGCGGTTGCCATCGCAGGCCAGCTTGGCAGTCCCGTGGCCAGGCGAAAAGGGGGCTCAGCCCGCTTCCGCCAGCCCCGTCGCTTCCTCAAGGTTGACCGAGACCAGCTGCGACACCCCGCGCTCCATCATCGTCACACCGAACAGCCGGTTCATCCGCGCCATGGTGAGTGGATGGTGGGTGATCACGAGAAAACGCGTGTCGGTGCGTTCCAGCATGGCGTTCAGCAGGTTGCAGAAGCGTTCCACATTGTGATCGTCGAGCGGTGCATCGACCTCGTCCAGCACGCAGATCGGCGAAGGGTTGGTGAGGAACACCGCGAAGATGAGCGCCATCGCCGTCAGCGTCTGTTCACCACCAGACAACAGCGAAAGTGTCGTGGGCTTCTTGCCCGGCGGCTTGGCCATGATCTCAAGGCCCGCTTCCAGCGGATCGTCGGATTCGATCAGTTGCAGCTCCGCTTCACCACCACCGAAGAGCGTGGTGAAAAGTTCCGTGAACTTGCTGTTGACTGTGCCAAAGGAGTCGAGAAGCCGCTGCCGCCCCTCCTTGTTGAGTGACCCGATGGCGCCACGCAGCTTGGCGATGGCCTGGGTCAACTCGTCCTTCTCAGTTTTCATGCCGTTGAGCTGGTTGCCCACGGCCTCGGCCTCTTCGTCGGCCCGAAGGTTGACGGCGCCCAGCCGTTCCCGGTCTTCGCGCAGTGACGTGAGCTTGCGTTCAATGTCGTCGGCCGGCGGCACCTGCTCGGCCGTGAGGCCTGCAAGTCCCAGCACTTCTTCGGGCTGGCAATGCAGTGTCTCGCTGATCTTCTGCGTGCTCTGGTCGTGGCGCAGCTTCGAGGCCTCGATGCGCGTGCCCGCCCGTGCGTGTTCCTCGCGCGAATTGGCCGCCTGTTCCTGCGCTTCGCGCAAGGCGCGGTCAGCAGTGCGCACATTGTTTTCTGCTTCCTGCAGGGCATCGGCGGCGGCCTTGCGGTCGCGCTCCGCTTCCGAAAGCATGTTCATCAGCTTCAGGCGGCGGTCCGCCAGTTGCTGTGGTGCCTGCACGAGTTCGGCAAGGCCTGCCTCGGCGGCTTCCGCCCTCTGGCGCAGCAGGTCTGATTGCTCGCGCGCCTTGGCGGCACGGGATTGCCATTGCTCGGTTTCAGCAGCAATCGCCGCAAGGCGGTCGGTGCGCATCCGCGCCTCGCGCTCAAGGCTGTCATGGCGGGCCCGGGCCTCGCCATAGCCAGAGCGCTCATTGGCCAGGGCCTCGCGCAAGGTGGCATTCTCGCTCTCGAGACCCGAAAGCGCCGGCAGGGCCGCAAACTCGCTTTCAAGTCCGGTCAGGGCAAGGCGTGTTTCATCAAGCTGGGCGGCGGTGCGGCGGTGGGCCTCATCAAGCGCACTGCTTTGCGCCGCCTGTTCCGATTGCTTGCGCTCATGGCTTTGCAGGGCACGCCGGGCAACGTCCAGTGCTGAGGTCGCCGCCCGCCAGGCATCGCGCTTCTCGCGTTCGGCCTTGGCGCCGTGCTCGACGGAAACCCGGGCCTGCTCATAGTCGGCCTTGGCGGCTTCCGCGCTGCCGAGAACATCGGCAAGCTGTGCCTCAAGCGAGGCCAGCCTGTTGCGCTCCGCAAGCCGCTTGGCTGAGGCGCTGGGCGCATCGCCTGCGGCCACGAAACCGTCCCAGCGCCAGATGTCGCCTTCCCGGCTCACCAGCTTCTGTCCCGGCTTCAGTTGCGGCTGCAGCGCAGCCCCAGTGCCTTTCGAAACAACCCCTACATGCGAGAGGATGCGCGCCAGCACCGCTGGACCTTCCACATGGGCGGAGAGTGGTGTGGCGCCAGCGGGCAGGGCCATTGTCTCGCCGAGCGGCGGAAGCCCGCGCCAATGCAGCGGCGCACCTTCGTCGGAAGATGCCTCGAGGTCGTCGCCCAGCGCGGCGGCCAGCGCCGTTTCAAATCCGGGTTCCACCATCAACGCATCGACAACCGTTGGCCACAGGTCGTCTGCTGAACTCTTGAGGAGCGCCGTCAGGGTGCGGATTTCGGTCTGCAGCTGCTCTGCCTTGCGCCGCGCTTCGTCATGGGCCTGGCGCTTGTCGGTCTCCACCTGGCGCGCCACCCGCAGTGTCACTTCGGCGTGGCTCGAATCCTGCTCGTTTGCTTCAACCGCCTTCTGGGCGTGCTCGACCGCCGCCGCAAGCGTGGCCCCATCGCCAACGCCGCCAACCAAAGCGAGTATTGCATCACGCTTTGCAGCCAGTGATTGCAATTCCTGGTCGAGCTTGCCGGTGCGCGAGCGTGCTTCATTCACACTGCGCTCGAGCGCATGCCGTGCCGCAGACAATTCGGAAAGCTTGCGGCCAGCCTCGTCGGCCATGTGCTGGGCCCGCGCCAGCGCATCCGTTGCCTGCTGCAGGGCAGTTGCTGCTGCTGCGCGCGCATCCTGTCCTTCACCCGCTGAAGCGCTCAGCGACTGTTCTTCCTCGCCCAGCCGCGCAATCACGCCTTCGGTGTCGGCAAGCATGCTGTCTTCGCGCGCCAGGTCGGAATCCGCCTGCGCCTTGCGCTGCTTCAGTTCGGAAATGCGGCCTTCGATGCGCTTTTCCTCCTCGTCGAGCGAAGCCCGCTCAAGGTTGAGGCGCTGCAGCACGGCGGCCCGCACAGTCTCCTGCTCACGCAAGGCAGGCAGTGCCTCGCCAAGCTCATCACGTTGGCGAAGTTTCTCGGACGCTGCGCGCGTATGCTCGCCAAGAAGCCGCGTCGCCTCATCGAGGGCGGCGGCATCTCGCGCCGCATCGGCGGCCGCATCCCGCCAGGCAACGAACAGCCCGGCAGCTTCCAGCTTGCGGATTTCCGCCGAAACCTGCTTGTACTTCTGGGCCTGCCGCGCTTGCCGCTTCAGGCTGTTGAGTTGGCTTTCCAGCTGCGCCATCACGTCATCGATACGGCCGAGATTCTGTTCTGCGGCCTTGAGCTTCAGTTCCGCCTCGTGGCGGCGTGTGTGAAGCCCGGTGATGCCGGCGGCTTCTTCCAGGATGAGGCGGCGTGCCTGCGGCTTGGCGCTGATGATCTCGGAAATCTGTCCCTGCCGCACCAGTGCCGGCGAGCGCGAGCCGGTCGAGGCATCGGCGAACAGCAGCTGTATGTCCTTGGCCCGCAGTTCCTTGCCGTTGAGCCTGTAGGTTGAGCCTTCATCGCGGACGATGGCGCGGCTGATCTCGAGGATCTCATTGTCGTTGAACTGGGCCGGGGCGGTGCGATCATCATTGGCGAGCGTCACCAGCACTTCCGCCATGTTGCGCGAGGGGCGGGCCGTCGTGCCTGAAAAGATCACGTCTTCCATGCCCGCCGCGCGCATGGACTTGTACGAGCTTTCGCCCATGACCCAGCGCAACGCTTCAAGCAGGTTGGATTTGCCGCAGCCATTGGGGCCGACAATGCCTGTCAGCCCCGGTTCGATCAGAAGTTCTGTCGGCTCCACAAATGACTTGAAGCCGGTCAGCCTCAGCCGTGTGAATTTCATATGTTCCCCTAGCCCCCTGCCGGACCCGCTTAGGCGGGCAGCAGCGAATCAATCTTGGCCTTGAACGCTTCTAGCGTAACTTCACCCTCATAACGCTCGCCATTGATGAAGAAGCTGGGGATGCCCTGCACACCGAAGCTCTCTGCCTTCTGGCGCACTTCGAAGATGTTCTTGGCGACTTCCTGGTTGTTGAGGCAGGCCATGAAGGTCTGTTCCGTGAACCCCGCCTGGAGCGCGATGGCCTTCAGCCCTTCAAGTGGCTTGGGCACCCACTGTTCCTGCGTCTTGAAATAGATGTCCATGAGCGGGAAATACTTGTCCTTGGGGGCGCAGCGCGCCACCATGAAGGCACCCATGGCGGCATCATTGTGCGGGAATTCCCGGAAGATCAGCCGCACCTTGCCGGTGTCGATGTAGTCCTTCTGGATGGTCGGCAGCACGTCATTGGCGAAGGCCGCGCAATGCGGGCAGCTCGCCGAGGCATATTCGATGACGGTCACCGGCGCCGTCTCGACGCCGAGGAACATTTCGCCTTCCGTCGGCGGCTCCATGAGCGACTTCAGGTCAACAGGCCCGGCGGCCTGGGCGAAGGCTTGAGGGGCTGCGGCGGCGATGCAGGCAACGCTTGCAGCGGCGAGAAAATGACGGCGGTTCAGAATGTTCATGTCGGGGTTCCTACTCAATGTGAAGGGTGAAAACCATGGGGCCTAGCGGACCTGTGGAGAACGTTGCGCACGCGCCTTGAGGCCGCCGCCCAGCCGCTGCAGGGCCGTGGCAAGGCCGGGCTCGTCGATGCCGCCGGGGGCTTCGGTGTGCACTTCCGCGCTGGGCGTGATGGGCGTTGCTGCCGGAACCTCGTGGCTTTGCTGGATCTTGACGGCGATGATGGCATTGTAGCCGAGGAAGCGGTTGATCCGCTCTATGATCAGCGGAACCGATTGCTGCAGGTCGAGGCCACGGCCGGCCATGGCCTTGACGAACAATGTGCCGCCGCCCGCGGCCTTGCCGGCGCCCGCGCTGGTGCGCGGCCAGCGGATGCGTTCAGGGCGCGCCGCCGTGGAAATGTTCTCGCCCACGATCTCGGGCCAGCGCGCCAGCACATCTGCCTGCGCGAAGCCGTGGGACTTGAACGCCGCCTCCGTCAGGGAGCGGAAATGCTTGCCGAGTGTTTCCATCTGTGAAATGCCGTGGCCTGATGTGGGCTTCAAGAATGGCAGAAGATGGGCAGTCCGCGCAATTGACGAAGGCGTTATTGCCGGCCCTTCTGGCCTGGTACGACGCCCATGGCCGCGACCTGCCGTGGCGGGTCAAGGGTGGAAGGCCCGACCCCTATCGTGTCTGGCTGTCTGAAATCATGCTGCAGCAGACGACGGTTGCCGCCGTGAAAGCCTATTTCGAAAAGTTCATGGGCCTGTGGCCGGATGTGCGGTCACTTGCCGCCGCCCCTCTTGATGATGTGCTCAGGGCCTGGGCAGGGCTTGGCTACTATGCCAGGGCCCGCAACCTCCATGCCTGCGCCAGGATGGTCGTGGACAAACATGCAGGGCAGTTTCCCGCGACAGTCGCCGGGTTGCAGGAGCTTCCGGGCATCGGGCCATACACCGCGGGCGCCATTGCAGCGATCGCCTTCGATGCGCCGGCGGCGGCTGTTGATGGCAATGTCGAGCGTGTGATTTCGCGTCTCCATGCCATTGAGGAACCGCTTCCGGGCTCCAAGTCCATGATCCGTCAGATCGTCGGCGACATGGTCCCTTCGGAAAGGGCAGGGGACTTTGCCCAGGCCATGATGGATCTGGGGGCCACCATTTGCACGCCGAAGTCACCGGCCTGCGGCATTTGTCCGTGGGCGGAGCAATGCCGCGGCCGCGCCCTAGGAATTGCCGAAACCCTGCCACGCAAGGCTGCGAAAAAGTCTGTCCCGACCCGCAAGGGCTATGCCTTCTGGCTTGAAAGGGCCGATGGCGCGGTGCTGCTCAGGCGGCGTCCGGAGAAGGGCCTGCTCGGCGGCATGATGGAAGTGCCCGGCTCCGAATGGCTATCAAGGCTGCCGAAAGACGCTGCTCCACCTGTCATGGCAAAATGGCGCAAGCTTCCTGGCATTGTGGAGCACACCTTCACGCATTTTCATCTTGAGGTCACGGTGCTGGCGGCGAATGTTTCCGATGCGGATGTCCCGGCAGATAGCCGCTGGGTTGATGCTCGTGACGTTGATGATGAGGCTCTGCCCTCGGTCATGCGCAAGATCGTGGCCCACGCCCGCCACATGCAGAAGAGGCGAGGCTAGCTAGCGCCGTCCGCCCACTTCGTCGATGTGGCTGAGAAGGTCGGCAGGGTCCTCATAGACACGGTAGGCACCCGCCCGTTCCAGTTCCTCGATGCCATAGCCGCCGGACTGCAGCCCGATGCCAAGGCCACCGGCGCGCTGCGCCGCCAGCATGTCCCAGACGGCATCACCGACGATGCAGGCATGGCGGATGTCGACGCCAAGTTTTTCGGCGGCCGCAATGAAAAGATCGGGGTCGGGCTTGGCATAGCGCACCATGTCGCGGGTGATGACGACATTGCGCTTGGGATCGATGCCGAGCATGGCCAGGATGGGGGCTGCCGTCTCCATGCGTCCCGAGGTGGCAATGGCCCACGGAATGTCATGGTCGGAAAGATGGGCAAGCAGCGCCTTGGCACCGGGCAGGGGCCTCGTGCGCGACGACACCGCATTGTAATGAGCCGCATGTGCGGCCCGCAGGCGCGTGCGCGTCGCCTCGTCAAGCTCGCGGCCAAGCTCGCGCGCCAGTGCCGCTGCAAAGAGTCCGCCCGACATGCCGATCCGCCTGTGCACGCGCCAGACCGAGACTTCGAGGCCCTCGTCGGAGAGTGCCTTGTGCCAGGCCATGACATGGTCATAGACGCTGTCGACCAGCGTGCCGTCGAGATCAAAGAGATAGGAAGTCTGGGTGCGGGCTTTCATGGAGCCCGCTTAACAGCCTATGCCGCTGCCGATCAAGCAACCTGTGCCAGTTCGGCCCGCACCTGCTGGCGCAGGATGTCGATCGGAACGAGGTTGCCGCCGCGCCGCACATGCCAGAATGTCCAGCCATTGCAAGCCTCTGCGCCCTGCACATGGGCGCCGATCTTGTGGATCGAGCCGGAATTGTCCTTGCAGGCGATGGAACCATCGGCACGCACATTGGCGGCGATGCGCGTCGACGGGTCGAACAGGCTTTCACCCGCCTTGACCAGCCCGCGCTCGATCAGTGTTCCAAAGGGAATGCGCGGTTCCGCCCGCTTGCCGGTTGTCGTCTTCAGCGCTTCGTCGGGAAGCGGCGTCACGCCATTGATGCGCGCGCGCGCCGCATGGGCATAGCCTTCATCCCGCTCGATGCCGATGAAGCGGCGGCCCAGTTGCTTGGCGACAGCACCCGTCGTTCCGGTGCCGAAGAAAGGATCGAGCACGACATCACCAGGATTGGTGGTGGCAAGCATGACACGCTGCAGCAGGGCTTCCGGTTTTTGCGTGGGGTGCACTTTCTGTCCTTTTTCGTTTTTCAGGCGTTCCGCGCCGGTGCACAGGGGCAGGGTCCAGTCCGAACGCATTTGCAGGTCGTCGTTGAAGATCTTCATGGCTTCATAATGGAAGCAGTATTTCGATTTCTGGTCGCGCGAGGCCCAGATCAGGGTTTCATGCGCGTTGGTGAAGCGCCGTCCACGGAAGTTGGGCATGGGGTTCACCTTGCGCCAGACGACGTCATTGAGCAGCCAGTAGCCAAGGTCCTGCACGATCGAGCCGACGCGGAAGATGTTGTGGTAGCTGCCGATCACCCAGATTGCGCCATTGGGCTTCAGGATGCGGCGGCATTCGGAAAGCCAGGCCCGCGTGAAGGCATCATAGCTGGCAAAATCCGAGAACTTGTCCCAGTCGTCATCGACAGCATCGACGCGGCTCTGGTCAGGCCGGGTGAGGTCGCCGTTGAGTTGAAGGTTGTAAGGTGGGTCGGCGAAGACGAGATCGACTGAACCTGCCGGAATCTTCTTCAGTTCCGTGAGACAGTCACCAACAAGAATGCGATCGACGAGTGGCCGAACGTCCTGTTGCACCGATTGATCGACAAAGCCCATGCCTAAACTCGCAAACGCAAATCACTAACTGGCGTGGGTTATGAATCTTCATGGACTCAGCGTGAATCGCTTTCGCCCTTTATGGTTAATCGCATGGGATTTCATTCCGATCAGTCAGCAATTCAGTGTTGTTGCTCATCCAGCACTGCACGCACCGGAGCAAAACTTTTGCGATGGACCGGGCAGGGACCAAGGCGCTTGAGCGCCTCTGTGTGGGCCGCGGTGCCATAGCCCTTGTGCCTTGCGAAACCATAGCCGGGGTGGGCGTCGTCAAAGTTCCGCATCATGCGGTCGCGCGTCACCTTGGCGATGATGGAGGCTGCCGCGATGGACAGGCATTTGCCATCACCGCCGATGATCGTCGTCACCTTCATGGAAAGGGGCGGTGCCTTGTTGCCATCGACCAGCGCCAACTGTGGCACGAGAGGCAATTCCCGCGCGGCCCGCTCCATGGCAAGGAAGGTGGCACGCAGGATGTTGAGCGTATCGATCTCTTCGGCACTGGCGATGCCCACGCCGACCTGTGCTGCAGCAACAATGGCCGGAAACAGCAGCTCGCGCTTTTCTTCGCTGAGCTTCTTTGAGTCGTTGAGGCCGGGTGGAATCCGGCCGGGATCAAGGATGACCGCCGCCGCAACCACTGGCCCCGCCCAGGGACCCCGCCCCGCCTCATCGATGCCACATACCTTGAGGCCCTTTGCCATGGCCTCTGATTCATGGAAAAAATCTGGCAAAGCCATAGGGTTAAAGCGCCTTCCTAAAGTTTCAGGAGAAATGGCGTTCCTTCGAAAGCATCCTCGCCACGGCCGATTTCCGCAATGGCCTGCTGCATGCGTCCATCGCGCCCCAGAAGCTCGTCGGCCATGGCGATCATGCGCGGGTTTGGCGTGGCCGATGGCGAGGCTTCGCGCAGTTCCCAGGCAATATCGTGCTCGTCGCGCCGTGGTTCGAACACGCATTTGGCGATGTAGGCTGCGGCGGTGGAGCGGCTGACGCCGGCCCAGCAATGGATGAGCAGCGGCGCCGTGCGGTCCCAGCCCCGGTAGAACGACAGCAGCGTTTCAACATGGCCCGCTTGTGGGGCCAGCATGCCATCGGAAGCCAGAGCAATGTCATGGAAAGTGAGCTTCAGGTGCCTGTCCTGGCCGATGCCGCTGAACGCGTGATGCGGCGTTTCGGGTCCGAGAATGCTCACGGCATGGCTGGCGCCATGCAGGTCGATCTGCCTCTGCGCTTCCCTGAGTGAACAGACAACGATCATGCCGTCACCTGAAGGTTGCGGAACATGGTGAGATACTCGGCGGCCGCCTCGTTGGGCGGCAGCGGCACCAGCGTAGCATCAAAGCCATTGAGCGCCTTCGGAATGCCGAAGAAGGTTTCCGCCTCGGGAATGGAAAATCCGGCAAGCTGCGTGGCTTCGAGATAGGCAGAGGTCTTGTCGGCCTGCTTGACCGCAACGGACAGCGCCTTGCCGGCCATGGCCGGCAACCCGAAGCGCAGATGGATGGCCGCGAGCAGCTTGTTCTCGAAGGCCTTGTAGTCGAGGCCGAGCGCTGCCTTGAACGGCGAGATCATGTCACCGATCACATATTCCGGCGCATCGTGGAGCAGGGCCACCAGCCTGTCAGCGCGGCTGGCGTCGTTGTCGAAGTGAATGAAAAGGCGCGTCACCAGCACGCAGTGCTGTGCAACCGAAAAGGCGTGGTCGCCTTCCGTCTGGCCGTTCCAGCGGGCAACACGCGCCAGTCCATGCGCAATGTCCTCGATCTCGATGTCGAGCGGCGATGGGTCGAGAAGGTCTAGGCGGCGGCCCGAGAGCATGCGCTGCCAGGCGCGGGGCGGGACAGCCTTT
>CAZUKI010000020.1:18647-20699 GCA_964620785.1 uncultured Aestuariivirga sp. | reverse complement strand
ATCGTGCCCAACATCCTGCCGCCGCTGATCGCCGAATTCGGCCTCAGGTTCTGCTTCGTCTTCCTGACCATCTCGGCGCTCTCCTTCCTTGGCGTCGGCATCCAGCCGCCCACCGCCGACTGGGGCTCCATGGTCGCTGAAAGCAAGACGCTCATCACCTTCGGCAGGCCGCAGCCGCTCATTCCCGCCGCCGCCATCGCGCTGCTCACGGTCGCCGTGAACTTCGTGGTGGACTGGTTCCTCCACAAGACCTCGGGGCTCCGCGATGAAAAGTGAAGCAAAGCGCGTCAAGGGCACCACCCTTGTCGAAATGAAGGACGTCAAGATCGAAGGCTACTCGGATGACAGGTGGCACCCCATCGTCAAGGGCATCGACCTCACCCTGAAGCGCGGCGAAGTGGTGGGCCTCATCGGCGAGTCGGGCGCCGGCAAATCGACGCTGGGCCTCGCCGCCATGGGCTACACCAAGCCCGGCTGCCGCATTTCTGGCGGTTCCATCACCTTTGCCGGCAAGGATCTGCGCAATGCCTCCCAGGAAGAGCTGCGCAAGCTCTGGGGCTCGCGCATCGCCTATGTCGCGCAAAGCGCCTCGGCCTCGTTCAATCCGGCCCACCACCTGATGGACCAGGTCGTGGAAAGTGCCTGCAACCACGGCGTCATGGACCGCAAGGAGGCCGAGGCCGACGCCCGCGATCTCTACAAGCGCCTGCAGCTTCCCAAGCCCGACACCATCGGCGACCGTTATCCGCACCAGGTCTCGGGCGGGCAGTTGCAGCGCATCATGACCGCCATGGCCATGTCCTGCCGTCCCGACCTTATCATCTTTGACGAACCCACCACCGCGCTTGACGTCACCACCCAGGTCGAGGTGCTGGCCGCCATGCGCCGCATCGTCGAGGAGTTCGACACGGCGGCGATCTACATCACCCATGACCTTGCCGTGGTCGCCCAGATGGCCCACCGCATCATGGTGCTGCGCCACGGCAACCTTGTCGAGGAGAACGAGACGCGCGCCATGCTGAAGGCGCCCACCGAGGACTACACCAAGACCCTGTGGGCGGTGCGCAAGCTCGAGAAGAAGGAAAGCAAGAGCAACGACATCGCTCTTGCGGTGCAGGCCATCGACGCCACCTATTCCGGCGCCATGATGGTGCTCGACAATGTCACGGTGCGCCTGCCGCGCGGCAAGACGGTGTCGGTCGTGGGTGAATCGGGTTCGGGCAAGTCAACGCTGGCCCGCGCCATCACCGGCCTCCTGCCCATCAGCAAGGGCCGCATCGAGTTCAACGGCAAGGTCCTGCCGCCGCGCCTGCAGGACCGCGACCGCGACACGCTGCGCCGCATCCAGATGATCTACCAGTCGGCGGACACAGCCCTCAATCCGCGCCAGACGGTGCGCGACATCATCGGCAGGCCCGTGGAGTTCTACCTCGGCCACACCGGCGCCAAGAAGGACCAGCGCATCGTCGAACTGCTCGACGCCATCGAGCTCAGCGAGAACTTCATCGACCGCTATCCGGGCGAACTGTCGGGTGGCCAGAAACAGCGCGTCTCCATTGCCCGCGCCCTCGCCGCCGAGCCAGAGCTGATCATCTGCGACGAGGTGACATCGGCCCTCGACCAGATCGTCCAGGAGGAAATCCTCAAGCTGCTGATGAAGCTGCAGAAGGAGAACAACCTCTCCTATCTGTTCATCACCCACGACATTGCCACGGTGCGCGCCATCTCCGACGAGATCGTCGTCATGTACAAGGGCAAGGTGGTGCAGCAGGGCCTCAAGAGCGAGGTGCTGAACCCGCCCTATCCGCCCTATACCGAACTGCTGCTGTCCTCCGTGCCGCAGATGAACCCCGACTGGCTCAGCAATCTCCTGAAGTCGAGGGCCAGCGCCTGAAGGCGGGCGTCAGGCCAGCTTCAGACACTGCATCCTACTAGGTTGGCCTAGGCCGCCTTGCGCGATTCTGCGCCGCTGGCCAGCACGCCGCTGGCAGCAACCAGCCCCTCGGCACCATCCAGCGCATGTGGCGTAAGCTCAAGGCCAAGGAAGCGTTC
>CAZUKI010000020.1:2000-18547 GCA_964620785.1 uncultured Aestuariivirga sp. | reverse complement strand
AGGGGCGAGGGACGGCGTCGTCAGATCACATAGGCCCTGAGCGGCGGAAAGCCGTTGAAGGCGACGGCGGAATAGGTGGTGGTATAGGCACCAGCCGCCTCGATCAGCACTTCATCGCCCACCGACAGCGTGATCGGCAGCGGGTAGGGCGACTTCTCATAAAGCACATCGGCGGAATCGCAGGTCGGCCCGGCGATGACGCAAGGCTCCTTGGCATCGCCGTCCCTTGCCGTGGTGATCGGATAGCGGATCGCCTCGTCCATCGTCTCGGCGAGACCGCCGAACTTGCCGATGTCGAGAAAGACCCAGCGCATGTTGTCATTGGCATGCTTCTTGGACACCAGCACCACTTCTGCCTTGATCACTCCGGCATTGCCGACCATGCCGCGGCCCGGCTCGATGATGGTCTCGGGCAGGCTGTTGCCGAAATGCTTGGTCAGTGCCTCGTGGATGGCATTGGCATAGGAGCTCTGGCCGGGAACGGCCTTGAGGTACTTGGTCGGGAAACCACCGCCGAGATTGACCATCTGCAGGGTGATGCCGTGGCGGGCCATGGCGTTGAAGATCGCCTTGGCTTCGCCGACCGCCGTGTCCCAGGCCTCAAGGCGCGTCTGCTGCGAGCCGACATGGAAGGAAACGCCATAGGCCTGCAGGCCGAGGCCATGGGCATGCAGCAGCACCGACTGGGCCATCGAGGGATCACAGCCGAACTTGCGTGACAAGGGCCATTCCGCCCCGGCGCCATCGGTGAGGATGCGGCAGAACACCTGCGCGCCGGGTGCGGCGCGGGCGATCTTCTCCACCTCTTCGTGGCTGTCGACGGCATAGAGCTTGACGCCAAGGGCATGCGCCCTAGCGATATCGCGCTCTTTCTTGATGGTGTTGCCGAAGGAGATGCGCTCCGGCGCGGCCCCGGCGGCCAGCGCCATTTCGATTTCAGGAACCGAGGCGGTGTCGAAGCAGGAGCCGAGCGAGGCCAGCAGCTTGAGGATTTCCGGCGCCGGATTGGCCTTCACGGCATAGAAGATGCGGGTGCCCGGCATGGTGCGGGCAAAGGCCTTGTAGTTGTCCTCCACCACCTCGAGATCGACCACGAGGCAGGGGCCTTCCGGCTTCTCTCGTCGCAGGAATTCGATGATGCGTGCGGTTGCCATGGGCGTGATCCCTTCAAAAGACGGTTGCTTCTCAGGCGGAGGAGCAAGTGCTGGCGCGATGGAGACGCCAGGCCTGACCTCTGACTGACTTCGCTTCTGATTGATTGGGAGTGCCAATCGCACATCGAGCAGACTTGTGTTTGCCTCACATGACCCCGGCCTTTGGATGAGCCGGCGGAGACGAGAAGCCCTCACCGTCGTAACTTTGGGGATCTCCTTTATTGTGTAGGGATCACCTTAGCGGCACGTGCGACTTTGGACGCGCGCTATATGAGTCAATGTGCGAGTCGATTCAAGAATTTTCTGCGCCCCGGGGAGAAGTTTTTTGCCAACAAAAAGTAAAGACCGCGCCGTTTCGTTTACCACGCTCGAGGCGCGCATCGACGCCGCTGCCCACCGCGTGCTCGACAGCCTGCCGCAGCAGGGCATTGCCGCCGCACTCGTGGAGTTCGTCGTCTTTGGGTTGAAGCAGGCCTGGGCCTGTCTCTTCGGTGGTGCGCTTCTCGCCCTCATCATGCTTTCGGCAATCTTCTGGCCGGAGGGAGCACGCCTTGCCCGCTATGACGCGCTGTTCCTTGCCGCCCTCGTGATCCAGGCGGCCATGCTGGGCTTCAAGCTGGAAAAGCCATCCGAGGCGCTGGTCATCTTCATCTTCCATCTCGTCGGCACGGCGATGGAACTGTTCAAGACGGACGCAGGCTCCTGGACCTATCCCGAGGACAACATTTTCAGGCTCGGCGGCGTGCCGCTGTTCTCGGGCTTCATGTATGCTGCCGTCGGCTCCTACATCGCCCGCGCCACCCGCATCTTCGATTTCCGTTTCACCGGCTATCCACCAGCCTGGGCGACCTTTCTCCTGGCCATTGCCATCTATGGCAATTTCTTTGCCCATCATTTCATCTGGGATTTCCGCCTGCTGCTCTTTGCGGCGACCGCGCTGCTGTTCTGGCGTTGCCATGTCCACTATCGGGTTTTCCGCTTTCGCCACAGCATGAACATGCTGCTTGGCTTCTTCCTCGTAGCGCTGTTCATCTGGTTTGCCGAGAACATCGCCACGGCCTCGAAGGTCTGGCTCTATCGCAGCCAGAAGGCCGGCTGGCAACTTGTCTCCTTCGGCAAGTTCAGCTCCTGGTATCTGCTGATGATCATCTCCTTCGTGCTCGTGAACCTCGTCCACAAGCCGAGGCCGCTGGCCTCGTCACCGTGACGGCGGCCTGCCGAAGCGCTGCCAGCCGGCCACCATGCGGGTTGCGACCGTCACACAGCACAGTGCCGCATAGGCAAGGGCGATGATGGGGAACAGCGCCGGGAACAGGCACATGGCCAGGAAACACGCCACCGTTTCGAAACCTTCCGTGAGGCCGCCCAGGTAGTAGAAGCCCTTGCTCGGATAAGCGGTGCTCGTTTCGCCGCGCTTTGCCGCCATGACGGCAAAGGCAAGAAAGGTAACGCCGGTGCCGATGAAGGCCGTAAGCAGCACCGCGGCAGCAAGGGCGTTGCCTTGCGGGTCGGCGACGGCGAAGGCCAGCGGCACGCCAGCGTAGAACAGGAAATCGAGCGTGATGTCGAGAAAGGCGCCGCGCTCGGTCGGCCCCTTCATCCGCGCCAACGCGCCATCGACGCCATCGAGCAGCCGGTTCACCATGAGCGGAACGATCGCAACATGCGCCAGGTTGAAGGCAATCAGCAGCGCCGCCAGCATGCCGAAGCCAAAGCCAGTGATGGAAACCTGGTCAGCGCTCCAGCCGCGCCTGCCGAGGGCGGCGGCGATCCGCTCCACGGGGGCGCGGGTAAGCGCCAGGAACTGCCGGTCAAGCACCGGCCAACCGTCCTGCGGTGATCGTCAAGATCCGTCCTCCCGGTGGAGCATCTTCCGGGTCATGGCTGACGAGCATGGCCGGAATCCGCCGCGTTGCGATGTGCGAGAAGGTAAAGGCGCGGATGCTCGCCCGCAATTCACGATCAAGTTTTCCGAACGGCTCATCGAGCAGAATGGCTTTCGGCCGCGCCAGCAAGGCCCGCATCAGCGCCACCCGTGCCCTTTGCCCGCCTGACAGTGTATGCGGTGGCCGGTCCTCGAAGCCATCAAGCTCTGCCTCCCGCAAGGCCTGCCGCATCATCTCGACGCGCTGCGGCTGGGGCAGGCGCGGAATGGCAAAGAGAAGGTTTTCGGCAACCGTCATGTGCGGGAACAAGAGGTCGTCCTGGAACAACCGCGCCACGCAGCGCCGCGAGGCCGGAATTTCATTGAGCGCCATGCCCGCTAGCAGAACCTCGCCGGTTGCCTCGAACACCGGATCAAGGTCGCCACCGATGAAGGAGAGGAGCGAGGACTTGCCGGAACCGCTCGGCCCCATGATCATGAGCGTTTCGCCGGGGCCGACGTTGAGCGAGAAGGCCGCAATCAGCGTCTCGCCCTGAAGCCTGATGCTGACATCGCGCAAGGCCAGCATCAGCGCCTGCTCCCGTGGCCCGGCTTGTGGCCTCCCCAGCGTGGCCGGCTGAACAGGCTGGCCAGCAGGAACACGGCGAGTGGCAACGCCGTAAGGGCCGCGCCGAAACTGGCCGTCAGGGCCCGGTTGCCACCGCTCGCCAGTGTCACGGCCTCCATGGGCAACGTCGAGAAGCGGCCGGCTGCCGCAAGTTGCGCCGGCACATATTGGGCAATCGATACGGCGAAGCCCACTGCAAAGGCCGAGAGCAGGGCGGCCTTCAGCAGTGGCCACTTGACCTGGACGAGAAAGCCCGTCGCGCCCTTGCCCAGCCCTTCCGCGATGGCCAGCCAGCGCCGGTCGAAACCGCGATAGGGTCCTTGCAGCATGATGAAGACATAGGCCGCAACCGGCAGCACATGGGCGAGGAACATTGCCGCAGCCGTGCCGGTGATGCCAAGTGCCAGGAACATCCGGTACTGGCCAAGCCCGATAAGCAGCGACGGCAGGCACAGCAGGAAGGCCGAGAGCCACAGCATGATGCGGTCGTGGCGCTGTGGCATGGCTTCGAACCAGGCTACGGCGGCAGCGAGCGCCACTGTCGCCGTGGCCAGCGCCAGGACGAGGCTGGTGATGACGGGCCCCGCGTCGCTGCCAATGCGCTGCCAGGCGGCAAGGCTCAGGCTGTCGGGCAGCAGGGCCGGAAAGGGCCACAACCCACTCACCGACTGCATCAGGAGTAAAATCACAACAACCGCATAGGATGCCTTCCAGAAGCCCCAGATTTGCGTCAGGAATGAAATCTTATCAAGTCTGGTGGTGGGAGGCCCGGATAGCCAGTTTCGAATGTGCGGCCTCGCCAGGCGAATGCAGAGGCCAACAACCAGTAGTAGCAATATAATCCCAACACATAGTGCCAGCACGGCTGCGGCACCGCGCGCTGCCCGCCCCGGTTCGGCGTCACCGAGATCACTCCAGGCCAGCAACGCCAGGGTCGGCGGCTGGGCGGGGCCGATGATGATGGCCATGTCCACGACCGTGAGGCTGTAGGCGAAGACCGCGATCAGCGGCCACAGCGAGCGTTCGAGGAGTTGCGGGGCGATGACGCGCAGGAACACCGACATGGCACCGTGGCCGAGACTCTTGGCAACGGCGCGCTGCCCGGCAAAGGAACGGCGCAGGTCATCGCGGTTGAGCAGGCTGGCAAAGGCCCAGACCAGGAACGGTGTTTCCTTGAGAACGAGGGCGGCGGTCAGCGCCAGGCCATGCGCGTCCTGTGTCGTCACCCATTGCGGCGGACTGCTCCAGCCCATCGGCACCGCGATGATGCGGGCCAAAAGGCCAGCCGGCATGATGAGCAGCGAAAGTCCGATGGCAAGCGACAGGTGGGGCAGGGCCAGCATGGCACCCGCCTGCGGCGGCTTGTTCAGACGGCCGGCGATAATCATCAGGGCGCAGGCCAGCGCCAGAACCGTGCTGGCAAGGCCCGTGAACAGGGTGAGCCTGAGGGCGCTCCAGAATTGCGGGTGGGCGAACAGCGCCGCGAAGGCCGGCACATCCGTGAATCCCGGAAAGAGCAGTGCCAGTGATAGTCCCAACGGCAGGAGAAAGATCAGGACGAGGGGAAGTGCAGCAATGCGAGGGAGCATCAGCCCTTGCCGTAGCGCTCGAGCCAGGCCTGCTCGACCAGCGGAACCCATGAGGCATCAGGCTCCAGCAGCGCCGGCCCCGGCAGGCTGACGCTTCCCGGCGCCACGGTGGCGGCGAAGGCCTTCTGTTCTTCCGCTGAAAGTTTCGCCACGGCGAGCACCGTCGGGTCGCCCCACACCTTGATGTCGTTCTTGCGCGCCTGTGCTTCTGGTGACAGCAGGAAATTGGCAAACACCTGTGCTGCGGCCTTTGCCCTGGCGTTGACGGGAATCGCCACGAAGTGGCTGTTGCCGATGGTGCCCTTCTTGTACTGCCAGGCGACCGTTGTGGCCGGAAGCCGGCCCGCCGCCACGAGGTTTGCCGGTTCGTTGGGATTGAAGGTGAGGCCGATGTGCAACTCGCCGTCAGCCACCATCTGCGTCACGTCGGCCTGAGACTTGGGGAATTGCTTGCCCTCGCGCCAGCAGTTCTTGTTGAGGCCGTCGAGCATCGCCTCCCAGACCGCCCGCACCGTCGAGAACACCGCGGCATCACCCGGCTTGTAGAACATGGCGGGGTTGATCACCGCCTCGAGCAGCATCTGCTTGATGAAGGTCGTGCCGTGGAAGTCCGGTGGCGCCGGATAGCTGACGCGGCCGGGGTTGGCTTCAGCATAGCGTGCGAGTGCCGCCATCGACAACGGCGGTTCGCTGACCTTGGCGCCATCGGCAAAGAAGGTGAGCTGCGCCATGCCCCACGGCGCTTCCATGCCATCGACGGTCTCGGCGAAATCTTGAGTAACCGTCGCCTTGCCCTCGACATCGACGAATTGATAGTTGGGCAGGCTTTCCGAGAAGGGGCCAAAGAGCAGCTTCTCGGACTTCATGGCACGGAAGTTTTCGCCGTTGATCCAGACGAGATCGACCGAACCGTCCTGCTTGCCCGCTGCCACCTCGTCACGCACCCGCTTCACCACTTCCGCCGCATCGGTGATCTTCACATGCTCGAGCGTGATGCCGAAGCGTTGCGCCGCTTCCGTGCCGGCCCACGCGATATAGGCATTGATGGGGTCCGAACCTGCCCAGGCGTTGAAATAGACGGTCTGGCCCTTTGCCTCTGCCAGAACGGCCGTCCAGTCGGCGGCAGAGGCTGGCCTCAGGGACAGCCCTGCGGCCGTGA
Organism: uncultured Aestuariivirga sp.; assembly: GCA_964620785.1. Lineage (GTDB taxonomy): Bacteria > Pseudomonadota > Alphaproteobacteria > Rhizobiales > Aestuariivirgaceae > Aestuariivirga. The sequence goes on along the minus strand of CAZUKI010000020.1, from coordinate 12,153 downwards.
GGGCAAGAAAATGACGTCGATTCAGCATGGGGACTCCTGTCGCCTGACATTCATAGCCAGCGGTGGGGCAAATTCCTATCACGCCGGACGGGCCCGCAATCATTATCTTGTGAACTACAGCATGCCGGGCAGGATGCGATCTGGCGGCTTGTGGCCATCGGCCCAGGTCTTGATGTTGATGATGACCTTTTCACCCATGTCGATGCGGCCCTCGAGGGTGGCTGAACCCATATGCGGCAGCAGCACCACGCGACGGTTCTTGAGCAGAGCCGGATTGACCGCCGGCTCATGCTCGAAGACATCGAGCCCGGCCCCGCCCAGCTCATTTCCCGCCAGCATGCGGATCAGGGCATTCTCGTCGATGACCTCGCCGCGCGCCGTGTTGACGATGATTGCCGTTGGCTTGAGCAGCTTGAGCCGCCGCGCCGACAGCAGGTGATAGGTGGCCGGCGTATGCGGGCAGTTGATCGACAGGATATCAACCCGCGACAGCATCTGGTCGAGGCTTTCCCAGAAAGTCGCGGCAAGCCCTTCGGCCGTCGCGGGGTGGGCAGGCTTGCGGTTGTGATAGTGGATCTCCATGCCGAAGGCCCGCGCCCGTCTCGCCACCGCTGTGCCGATCCGCCCCATGCCGATGATGCCGAGTTTCTTGCCTTGCAGCCGGGTGCCCAGCATCCAGGTCGGCGACCATCCCTTCCATGCACCGGATGGAATGGCGGCGTGCCCTTCGATGATCCGCCGCGCCACTGCCATGATCAGCGCCATGGTCATGTCGGCCGTGTCCTCGGTGAGAACGCCGGGCGTGTTGGTCACGGTGATGCCGCGGGCCAGCGCCGTCTCGACGTCGATGTGGTCGATGCCGTTGCCGAAATTGGCGATGAGCTTCAGTTGCGGGCCAGCCTGCAGGATGACGGATTTGTCGATCCGGTCGGTGATGGTGGGCACCAGCACATCGGCGGCAGTCACCGCCGCCACCAGGTCCGCCTTGTTCAGGGGCTTGTCGTCGGCATTGAGGCGCGTGTCGAAAAGCTCACGCATGCGGCCCTCGACCGCTTCAGGCAATCTGCGGGTGACGATGACCTTTGGTCTGGCCTTGTCCATCATGTGTCCCGTTGCGGCAATTGACCCAATATTAACCTTGGCCGGGCACTCATGGTGCAGCGAGCACCACCCGGATCCACGTCCCGTCTAAACGCGGCGACGCCCGGGCTGCAACCGAAAACACATTGGACGTCCAGGCGCCTTCCATCCCATGGCTCAAGCCCGATCCCATACACAGTCCCGGGTGCCGGCAGCACTGCGCAATGCCACGATTGCCGTGGGCCTGCTTGCTGTCACGGGCGCCGGGGCGGGGCTCTACTGGGGCATGAGAGGCTCTCCCGCTCCCACCCTCGCGATGCCGGGTGAGATCACCGGCTCGACCGAGCAGGCGCCGGTGGTGCGCGGGCCTTCCGGGCTTGCCCTGCCGCGCTTTGTCACCCTCAAGGCTGCCAAGGTCAATGTCAGGAAAGGCCCCTCCCATGACCATGCCATTGCCTGGATCTACCAGCGCAAGGGCCTGCCCCTCGAAATTACTGCCGAGTCGGACAACTGGCGCAAGGTCCGCGATGCCGAAGGCCAGGAAGGCTGGATCCAGCAGTCCATGCTGGCCGGCAAGCGCAATGCCCTGATTGCCGGTTGGGTGAAGAACGGCGGCGTCATGCTGCACAGCGAAGCCAGGGAAGCCTCTGGTATCGTCGCCGCACTGGCGCCGGGCGTGGTTGCTGCAATCGACAGTTGCGATGGCCAGTGGTGCTATCTCAATGCCTCTGACTATGAAGGCTATGCCCTGCAGGCCGAACTCTGGGGTGTCTATCCCGGCGAAGTGGTCAACTAGTCCACGGCCGCCATAACACTTCTTATTTGTCGCGCAACCTGACGATGACGTCGATGCGGTCGATGGCCTTGCCTTCGGGCGGCGTCGGCATGCCGGTCAGTTGTACGCCGCCAGCTTCGAAATCCATGAGCTTCTGGCAGGAACCGTCGAAGAAGTGGAAGTGGTTCGAGGTGTTGGTGTCGAAATAGCTGCGTTCGCCTTCGATGGCGATTTCGCGCAGCAAACCTGCCGTCTTGAACTGGTTCAGGGTGTTGTAGACGGTGGCCAATGACACGCTGACCCGCGCCGATTGCGCCTCGGCATGAAGCTGTTCGGCGGAAACATGCCTGTCACCGCGCGCGAACAGAAGGCGGGCCAGCGAAAGCCGCTGCCGGGTGGGGCGAAGTCCTGCTTCTCTCAGTTTGCCTTCAAGTGCCTTGAGCATGAAAGCCTTATAGCAAGCAGCCGTGGCCCTTCGCAATGAGGCTGTCACAATGAGGCTGTATCGTGGCTTTTGCACAGCGCAAGCAGTGCTTTGCCTTGGGCGGAGCCGCCATGCTATTGAAACGCAACAATAGTCATCTTGGGGCCTCACCAGAAGCATGTTCACGCCACAGCCGTCCTATAGCTATGAAGACCTGATCACCTGCGGACGGGGCGACTTGTTTGGCCCGGGAAATGCCCAGCTGCCGTTGCCGCCCATGCTGATGTTCGACCGGATTACCGAAATCAGCAAGGATGGCGGCACCGCCGGACTTGGCAAGATTACGGCCGAACTCGACATCAAAGCCGACCTGTGGTTCTTCGCCTGCCATTTCTATGGCGACCCGGTGATGCCGGGCTGCCTCGGCCTCGATGCCCTGTGGCAGTTGACGGGGTTCTTCCTCGGTTGGCTGGGCGAGCCTGGAAAGGGCAGGGCGCTGGGCGTCGGCGAGGTGAAGTTTACCGGCATGGTGACGCCAAAAGTGAAGACCGTGACCTACGAAGTTGACCTGACCCGCCTTATATTGCGCAAGTTGAAGCTCGCCGTGGCCAATGGCGTGATGAAGGCAGACGGCCAGACCGTCTACCAGGTCACTGACATGAAGGTCGGCCTGTTCGAGCCGGGCAAGTAGGTACAAGGAGAAGTCGGATGCGCCGCGTCGTCGTCACGGGAATGGGGATTGTCTCATCGATCGGCAACAGTGCCCAGGAGGTCACGGCCTCGCTGCGCGAAGCCAAATCGGGAATCGTCGCCGCAGAGAAGTACAAGGAACTGGGTTTCCGTTGCCAGGTGCACGGCGCGCCGAATTTCGATCCCGAGCAGGTGGACCGCCGGGCCCGCCGCTTCATGGCTGATGGCGGTATCTGGAACTACGCCGCCATGCAACAGGCGATCACCGATTCAGGGTTGGAAGAGTCCGATGTGAAGAACGAGCGCACCGGCATCATCATGGGGTCGGGCGGCCCCTCGACGCGCACCATCGTGGCCGCCGCCGACACCACTCGCGAGAAGGGCCCCAAGCGCGTCGGCCCCTTCGCCGTGCCGCCTTCCATGACCTCGGGCCATTCCGCCCTGCTGGCCACGCCCTTCGGCATCCGTGGCGTCAACTATTCGATCTCCTCGGCCTGCGCCACCAGCGCCCACTGCATCGGCAACGCCGCCGAGATGATCCAGTGGGGCAAGCAGGACGTGATGTTTGCTGGCGGTGGTGAGGAGCTGGACTGGACGCTCTCAGTGCTATTCGATGCCATGGGCGCCATGTCAACCAAGTTCAACGACCGGCCGGCCGCCGCCTCGCGTGCCTATGACAAGAACCGTGATGGCTTCGTCATTGCAGGCGGTGCGGGTGTCGTGGTGCTCGAGGAGCTTGAGCGCGCCAAGGCGCGCGGCGCCAAGATCTATGGTGAACTGGTTGGCTATGGCGCAACCTCGGACGGTTACGACATGGTGGCCCCTTCCGGCGAGGGCGCGGCACGCTGCATGCGCCTGGCGCTGACCACGGTGAAAGGCGAGATCGACTACATCAATCCGCATGGCACCTCGACGCCGGTTGGCGACAAGAAGGAAGTCGAAGCCATCCGTGAAGTCTTCGGCAGCAGGATTCCGCCGATCTCATCGACCAAGTCGCTGACCGGGCATTCCCTCGGGGCAACCGGCGTGCAGGAAGCCATCTATTCACTGCTCATGATGAAGAACGGCTTTCTCGCCGAGAGCGCCAACATCGAGGAGCTTGACCCAGACTTCGCTGATGTGCCTATTCTTCGCAAGCGGGTGGACAACGCCAAGGTGGACACCGTGATGTCCAACTCCTTCGGCTTTGGCGGAACCAATGCCACGCTTGTCTTCCAGCGCTACAACGGGTGATTGATGGTTGAAGGATTGATGAAGGGTCGCCGCGGTCTCGTGATGGGCGTGGCGAACGATCATTCGATCGCCTGGGGCATCGCCCAGGCCCTCGCAAGGCAGGAGGCAGAGCTTGCCTTCACCTATCAGGGCGAGGCTTTCGGAAAGCGCCTGGAGCCGCTGGCCAGTTCCGTGGGTTCAAAGATCCTGGTGCCCTGCGATGTCGAGGATATCGCCACCGTCGATAATGTTTTCACAGTCCTGAAGCGCGAATGGGGCAAGATCGATTTCCTCGTCCATGCCATCGCCTTCTCCGACAAGAACGAGCTCAAGGGCCAGTACGCCGACACCACGCGCGACAATTTCATCCGCACCATGGTGATCTCCTGCTTCTCCTTCACCGAGATTGCCAAACGTGCCGCCGCCCTGATGCCGGACGGCGGCTCGCTCGTCACGCTGACCTATGGCGGGTCGGTGCGCGCCATGCCCAATTACAATGTCATGGGGGTAGCCAAGGCGGCCCTCGAAAGTTCCGTGCGCTACCTTGCTGCCGACTTTGGCCCGCAGGCCATTCGCGTCAATGCCATTTCAGCCGGCCCGATGCGCACCCTGGCTGGTGCCGGCATCGGCGATGCCCGCGCCATGTTCAACTATCAGCAATCGCACGCACCCCTGCGCCGCACCGTCACCCTCGAGGAAGTTGGTGGCGCTGGTCTCTACCTGTTGTCGCCCCTCTCCGGGGGTGTCACGGGCGAAATCCACTACGTCGACTCCGGCTACAACATCATTTCCATGCCCCGGCCGGAGGCCCTGCCGAAATCCTGATGGCCTGCATGACGGGAAGGTCACCGCTCAGGTGGCGCTTTCCGCGACCCACACGCAAGTCATTGAAAAATTGAATAAAATTGAAACGGTGATACTAACGAGTTCCATTTAAAGTTGAATACACTTGTCATTGCAATCTTACGACCCTATCAAGAGCAGCACGGCTAAGGGTCGCCGCAGGGAGGCCACAACTTGCAAGTGTCATCGCCATCTGGGGGCATGAACGGGAATCATGCTGCCGAGTAATGCCGTCCGCTTCGGGCTCGTCCTGGCGGCGCTCGGGGGGCTTCTCTTCACACTCGATCTGCCGCTCCTGCGCATGGCAGGAAACGACAAGGGCACGCTGATTTTCGGCCGCGGCATCTTCCTCTTTGTTTCCATCACCATCGTCTGGTTCATCGTCAACGCCCGCTCACAGGTGAAGTTGCCCTATCTCGCTGGCTGGGCTGGCATTGCCGTGATGGTGACCAATGCCATGGCAAATGTTGCGCTGATCAGCGCCAACACCATTACCACCACGGCCAATGTCGCCTTCATCATCGCGCTTGTGCCGCTGTTGACGGCCGTGTTCTCGCGCATCTTCATCAGGGAGCCGGTTCATCTCATCACCTGGGCCGCGACCATCTTCGCCCTCGAAGGTGTCGGTGTCATTGTCTGGGACAGCCTTCGCTTCGGCAATGTCATCGGTGATCTCATGGCCCTTGTCTGCGCCTGCTGCACCGCTGCAGCCTTCACGATCATCCGTGCCAGCCGCAAGAACGTGGCCACGAGTCTCGCCCTGGGCAGTCTCATCTCGGCGGTCTTTGCCTATTTCGTCATGCCGATTGATCTCAACCACCTCTCCTCGACTGTAACACTCGGCGCCAATGGTTGGGTCTGGCTTGCCCTGAACGGTCTCTTTGTCATTCCACTTGCCTCGACGCTCATTGCCAATGCCCCGCGCTATCTGCCATCGGCGGATGTGAGCATGTTCTTCCTGCTGGAAACCCTTCTTGCCCCCGTTTGGGTCTGGATGATCTTTGGAGAAAAACCGAGCTGGGCCGTCATTGTCGGTGGCAGCGTCGTCGTCGTGACCTTGCTGGCCCACAGCATCTGGCGGCTCTCGACAACCCTCAGGCCAGACCCGCAAATATCGCTTGGCGCCCGGCGGAACCTGCAGAAAACTTCGGCGTGACGGCAGACGCGAAGTATGTGACAGTCACCGAAAAAGCGAGAGGACTGTCCGATGTATTATGGGGAGCCGGAAGGCACGGGCTTTGAGGCCCTTGATCCGTCATTCAACAATCTGCTGACCGGCCATGGCCGCGTCGAGCGCCTGTGGACCGGCGCCCGCTGGGCCGAAGGCCCCGCCTGGTTTGCCGCCGGGCGCTACCTCGTCTTTTCCGATATCCCCAACAATCGCATGATGCGCTACGACGAGTGTTCTGGCCATGTCTCGGTCTTCCGCCAGCCCACCAACTATTCCAACGGCAATACCACCGACCGCGAAGGGCGGCTCGTCACCTGCGAACACCTCGGCCGCCGCGTCTCCCGCACCGAACATGATGGCACGGTCACGGTGCTGGCCGACAGGTTCAAGGGCAAGCGCTTCAACTCTCCCAATGACGTGGTGGTGAAGTCCGATGGCTCCATCTGGTTCACCGATCCTTCATACGGAATCCTCTCTGACTATGAGGGCAAGAAATCCGAGAGCGAAATTGGTGCCTGCAACGTCTATCGCATCGACCCGCAATCGGGCGATGTGACCATCGTCGCCGATGATTTCGTCAAGCCCAATGGCCTGGCCTTCTCGCCCGACGAGAGCATCCTCTACATCGCCGATACCGGCGCCTCTCACGATGCCGGTGGACCCAAGCACATCCGCGCCCTCAAGGTGAAAGGCGACGGCAAGTCGCTTGCTGCCTCGACCGTCTTTGCCGATTGCACGGCGGGCCTGTTCGACGGCTTCCGCGTTGACCGCGACGGACGCATCTGGACGAGTGCCGGCGATGGTGTGCACTGCTACACACCCAGCGGCGCCATGCTCGGCAAGATCAGGATTCCCGAACTCGTGGCCAATGTCTGCTTCGGCGGGCCGGTGCGCAATCGCCTGTTCATCTGTGGCTGCACCTCGCTCTATTCCGCCTACCTGTCGATCAACGGCTGAGGACAGCTACCCATGATTGCCATGCCCCAGCCGGACGGGGAGGTGCTGGCGCGGCGAGCCGAAATCGCCGCGGCCCTGCGCGAAATTGTTCCGGCTGCAAACGTCATCGACGCGCCGCGTGAACTGGCTGCTTATGAAACCGATGGCCTGACTGCCTATCGCCAGCCACCCATGCTGGTGGTGCTGCCGGAAACCACCGCGCAGGTATCAGCGATCCTGCGCTACGCCGAGGCTGGCGGCATCCGTGTCGTGCCGCGCGGCGCCGGAACGTCCCTGTCGGGCGGCGCCTTGCCGCTCGCCGACGGCATTCTCCTGGGTCTTGGCAAGTTCAACCGCATCCTCGACATCGACTATCCCAACCGCTGCGCCGTGGTGCAGCCGGGCGTCACCAACCTCGCCATCACCAAGGCGGTTGAGCAGCGCGGCTTCTACTACGCGCCGGATCCATCATCGCAGATTGCATGCACCATTGGCGGCAACGTCGCGGAAAATTCCGGCGGCGTGCACTGCCTGAAATATGGCCTCACCGCCAACAATGTCCTGGGCTTCGAATGCGTGCTGCCCGGCGGCGAGGTGATCCGCCTTGGTGGCCGCCACCTCGACAGCGAGGGCTATGACCTGATGGGTCTCATCACCGGCTCGGAAGGCCTGCTCGGCGTCGTGACCGAGGTGACGGTGCGCATCCTACAGAAGCCGGAAACCGCCCGCGCCCTGCTGGTCGGCTTTCCATCGAGCGAAAAGGCCGGCCAGTGCGTGGCCGACATCATTTCGTCGGGCATCATTCCGGGTGGTATGGAAATGATGGACCGGCCCGCCATTCATGCCGCCGAGGATTTCGTGCAGGCGGGCTATCCCCGCAATGTCGAGGCGCTGCTCATCATCGAGCTTGATGGCCCGGCCGTCGAAGTTGACGCCCTTGTTGACCGGGTCGAGGCCATTGCCCGCAAGAACGGCTCATCGACCTTGCGCATCTCGCAGAACGAGGAAGAGCGCCTGCTCTTCTGGGCCGGGCGCAAGGCGGCCTTCCCCGCCGTCGGGCGCATCGCCGCAGACTACATGTGCATGGACGGCACCATTCCGAGGAAGAAGCTGCCCGAAGTGTTGCGCGGCATGGCCAGGCTGTCGAAGAAGCACGGCCTGCGTGTCGCCAATGTCTTTCATGCCGGTGACGGCAATCTTCATCCGCTCATCCTGTTCGATGCCAATGTCGAAGGCGACCTGGCGAAGGCCGAGGCCTTTGGCGCGGATATCCTGCGCCTCTGCGTCAAGGTGGGCGGCGTGCTCACTGGCGAACACGGCGTTGGCATCGAGAAGCGTGACCTCATGCCCGAGATGTTCAGTGAAACCGAACTGGCGATCCAGCAGCGCCTCAAATGCGCCTTTGATGGCAAGGGCCTCCTCAACCCCGGCAAGGTATTTCCCGTGCTTCATGCCTGCGCCGAACTGGGCCGCATGCATGTGCACAAGGGCAAGCTCGCCTTTCCCGAACTGCCGCGCTTCTGATGGCACGCACCCTGTCTCCCACCAGTGAACTGCAACTGGCGGAAGCTGTTGCGGCGGGCGGCCCCTTCGAGGTTCGAGGGCAGGGCAGCAAGGCCGTCCTCGGGCGGCCCCTGGCGGAACTTCCCGTCCTCTCGCTGCGGGCTTTTGATGCCCTTGAAATCTATGAGCCGGAAGAACTGATCTTCGAGGCAGGTGCTGCCATGCCGCTTGCCGGCGTGCAGAAGTTGCTCGCCGCGAAGGAGCAGATGCTGGCCTTCGAGCCGCCGGATTTTTCCAAACTGCTCGGATCGCGCTCCTCCGGCACTTTGGGTGGACTTCTCGCAACGGGGCTTGCGGGCTCGCGGCGCATCAAGGCGGGAAGCGTGCGCGACCATGTGCTGGGCCTGCGCGGCGTCACGGGCCGCGGCGAAATCTTCAATGCCGGGGCCCGCGTCGTGAAGAACGTCACGGGTTATGACATGCCGAAGCTCATGGCCGGATCCTGGGGAACGCTTGCCGCGCTGACGCGCGTGACGTTCAAGGTAGCACCTGCGCCAGAAACGGAGGCAACCCTCGCAATTCCGTCCGCCAGCGATGCTGATGCTGTTGCGGCAATGGCCGCGGCGCTGCAATCGCCATGCGATGTTTCTGGCGCCGCGCATGTGCCGGGGCAGGGCACGTTCCTGCGCCTCGAAGGCATCGCGGTTTCGGTCAAGGCACGGCGTGATGCGTTGGCGAGGCTTCTGGCGATGAAGAGCGAGACGATTGCCGCAGCAACCTCGCGCAAGCTGTGGCGCGAGATCAGCAACGCAACCGTGCTGCCCTTCGCCGCCAACAGCATCATCTGGCGTGTGAGCGTACCACCCTCCGACGGCGCCGATTACCTGCGCCGCGTGACGGAGAAGGTTGAAGCAAGGCATTTTCTCGATTGGGGCGGCGGGCTTGTCTGGCTCGCGGTTGCGCCGTCGCCGGATGCCGGCGCGGCGGCGGTGCGTGGCGCCCTGAAGCAGGGCCATGCCATGCTGTTCCGGGCCCCGCCAGATCTGCGCCGCATCGTGCCCGTGTTCCAGCCGCAGCCCGATGCCCTCGCGGCACTATCGATGCGCGTCAAGGCGGCGCTCGATCCGCTGGACAAGCTCAATCCTGGACGCATGCTGGAAAACCGCTGATGCAGACAAGCTTTTCCGAAGCCCAGCTTGCAAACCCGGAGATCGCCGAGGCCAACGGCATCCTGCGCACCTGCGTGCGCTGCGGCTTCTGCACGGCGACCTGCCCCACCTATGTGCTGCTCGGTGATGAACTCGACAGCCCGCGCGGCCGCATCTACCTCATCAAGGAAATGCTGGAGAAGGGCGAACCCGCCACGGCAGAGACCGTCAAGCACATTGACCGCTGCCTTTCGTGTCTCGCCTGCATGACGACCTGCCCATCGGGCGTCAATTACATGCACCTCATCGACCAGGCCCGCGCCCATGTCGAGGAAACCTATGCGCGGCCTCTGCCCGAGCGCCTGCTGCGG
>CAZUKI010000020.1:0-1900 GCA_964620785.1 uncultured Aestuariivirga sp. | reverse complement strand
GACCATGTGCTCATCACCGCGTCGGGTTGCGGCACCACCATCAAGGACTATGGCCATCTGCTGCGGCTTGACCCCGCCTATGCCGACAAGGCCCGCGCCATCTCGGCCAAGGCCCTCGACGTGACGGAATTCCTCGTCCGGCAGGACTTGCCTGCGGCGCAGAAGAACCTGCGTGTCGCCTATCATTCCGCCTGTTCCATGCAGCATGGCCAGAAGCTTCATGCCCCGCCCCGCGATCTCCTGAAGAAGATGGGCTTCACCGTGCTGGAAATTCCAGAGGGCCATCTCTGCTGCGGCTCGGCCGGAACCTATAACATTCTCCAGCCCGCCATCGCCAGTGAGCTCAAGGCAAGAAAACTTCGCAACATCGCGTCAACCTCGCCGGAACTGGTGGCGACCGGCAATATCGGCTGTATCACCCAGTTGCGCGATGCTATGGGGGTCCCCGTTCTGCATACCGTTGAACTTCTTGACTGGGCCCTCGGTGGCCCGCGCCCGCAAGCCATTCCGGAAGAACTTGATGACAGGAAAGTCTGACTTCATCACCAAGGCGAGGCTGCAGGTCGATGCGGGCCTCGCCCGTTTCATCGACGACGAGGCCATGCCGGGGACAGGCGTGGAGGCGGAAGCCTTCTGGCAGGGCTTCTCCGATCTCGTGCACGAACTGGCGCCGCGGAACCGGGCCCTGCTTGCCAAACGCGATGCCTTGCAGGCCAGGATCGATGCATGGCACCGTGCAAACCAGGGTGCGGGAGTGCCCGCCCAGAAGGCCTTCCTCGAAGAAATCGGCTATCTCCTGCCTGAAGGTCCGGACTTTCAGGTCGCAACGGCAAATGTCGATCCCGAGATAGCCAGTGTTGCCGGCCCGCAGCTTGTCGTTCCGATCACCAATGCGCGTTACGCCCTGAACGCCGCCAATGCCCGCTGGGGCTCGCTCTATGATTGCCTCTATGGCACTGACGCCATGGGCTCGGCCCCGCCGGCCGGCGGCTATGATCGTGGCCGCGGCGCCCGCGTCGTGGCGCGTGTCCGGGTCTTTCTCGACGAGGCCTTTCCCATCGACGGCACAAGCCATGCCGATGTCCGCCGCTACCAGGTGAAGGACGGTGCCCTGCTGGTTGACGACCTTCCGCTCATCCAGCCGGAAAAATTCGCGGGCTACCGTGGCAACCCCAAGGCACCGGACTCGGTGCTGCTCCGTAACAACGGCCTTCATGTGGAGCTGGTTTTCGACCGCGCCCATTTCATCGGAAGCCGTGACCAGGCGTTGCTCGCTGATGTGGTGATCGAAAGTGCATTGACTGCCATCATGGATTGCGAGGACTCGGTCGCCTGCGTCGATGCCGCCGACAAACGCATCGCCTATTCCAACTGGCTCGGCCTCATGAAGGGTGACCTTGCGGCCGAATTCGACAAGGGCGGAAAGACGCTGACACGCCGCCTCAACCCCGACCGCGAGTTCACAGGCCCCGACGGGCGCGTCTTTTCACTGAAGGGCAGGGCGCTGCTCTGGGTGCGCAACGTCGGCCACCTGATGACAACGCCGGCCATCCGGGACAGTGAAGGCCGTGACATTCCCGAAGGCCTGATGGACGCCATGGTGACGACCTTGATTGCCATGCACGACCTGAAGAAGACGGGTGGCCCGCGCAATGCGCTGCATGGCTCGGTCTATGTCGTGAAGCCCAAGATGCATGGCCCGCAAGAAGTGGCCTTCGCCGATGACACCTTCACCCGCATCGAAAAGGTGCTGGGCCTGCCGCGATACACCGTGAAGCTCGGGATCATGGACGAAGAGCGGCGCACCTCGGTCAACCTCAAGGAATGCATCCGGGCTGCCACCCAGCGCGTCGCCTTCATCAACACCGGCTTCCTTGACCGCACCGGCGATGAGATCCAC
>CAZUKI010000019.1:16424-20711 GCA_964620785.1 uncultured Aestuariivirga sp. | reverse complement strand
GCACTTGCGTTGATGGGGCATCCGGCCCCGGTGCTGTGCATCGGCGACAGTGCCGAGCATGATGTGGCGGGCGGGCGCAATGCCGGGCTTGCGACATTGCTGGTGCAGCAGGGGATTTCGGCGGATGTCGCGGAAGCTGACCTGCAGCCGCAGCCGGATTACCTGCTGCAGGCGTTCCGCTGGGCAGCGTGACGGATCAGGCCTTCAGCAGCCACTCATGTTCCTTGGCGTTGTGGAACTTCCAGGTCCGCACTGGGCCCGCCATGACATTGAGATAATAGAGGTCATAGCCGTGGATGGTGGCGCAGGGGTGATAGCCCTTGGGCACCAGCACGACATCGCCATCTTCCACCGCCATGGCCTCGTCGAGCTTGCGGTCATCGGTATAGACGCGCTGGAAGGCGAAGCCCTGGGGCGGGTTGATGCGATGGTAATAGGTTTCTTCGAGCAATGACTCGTGCGGCAGGTTGTTCTTGTCGTGCTTGTGCGAAGGATAGGATGAGGTGGCGCCATTGGGCGTAATCACCTCGACGACCAGCAGGCTCTCGGCGCGCTTGTCACCTTCAGGCAGGATGTTGCAGACATAGCGCGTGTTGCTGCCCTTGCCGCGCGTTTCGATCGCCAGTGCGGCAGGGTTGATGACGAAGGCGGGCGTGCCGGTCTTTGCCGGCGCGGTGCAGACACTGAAGACGCAGTCGGTTTCCGCCGTCACCTGCCACTTCACCTTGGGTGGCACATAGACGGACCAGGGCTTGCCCTCGAAGACGTTCATGCGCTCACCGATCACGCCGAGGTCCTTGCCATCGACGGTGACGCGGGCCCTGCCGGTGGCCATGACAATGCAGGTCTCGCGCCTTGCTTCCGTGCCTTTGGCGGACTTGCCGCGGGCCAGTTTCCAGACATCGTGGCCCACATATTTCCATCGGGCGGATTTGGGCGTCACTGAAATGACCTTGCCCTGGCCCTTCTTTGCCTTGAGCAGCAGCTTCGGCATCACAGCCATCCGGCGCCGGCGAGATATTTCTTCAGGTTGGCAACGCCCAGTGGCACATATTTCTCGGGCGGGGCGATCTTGGCGTCCTGCTCGGCTTCGAGGATCACCCAGCCGGAATAGCCCTTCAGGGCCTTGAAGACGCCGGGGTAATCCACCGAGCCGTCACCGGGCACGGTATAGACGCCCTTGAGCACGGCCTCGAGGAAGGACCAGTTGTTCTTCTCGGCTTCCATCTTCACATCGAGGCGCACGTCCTTGCAGTGAATGTGCTTGATGCGCTTGCGGTAGGTCTTGGCGAGGCGCACCGGGTCATCACCGGCCCAGGTGGAATGGCCGGTGTCGAGCAGCAGGTTCACATGCTCGGTGGTGCCGTCCATGAGGCGGTCGATCTCGCCGCCGTTCTGCACCACGGTTCCCATGTGGTGGTGATAGACAAGGGTGAAACCATCCTCTTCCTTCAGCATCTTGCCGAGGGCCGAGAGGTTCTTGTTGAAGGTCTTCCACTCATCCTTGTTCATGATCGGCCTCGTGTTGAGCGGGGCCTTGATGTTGCCGTGCACGGTCCTGGTGCATTCGGCGACGATGAAGGGCTTGACGCCAAGCTTCTTGCAGAGATGGCGATGGGCCTTGGCGGCCTTGAATTCCTCCTTGGCGGAACGCTCGAGCAGGAAGGTCGAGTACCAGCCGCCGACGAAGGACAGGCCCTTGGCCTTGAGGATGGGGCCAAGCTCCTTGGGGTCGCGGGGAAACTTGTTGCCGATTTCCATGCCTTCGAGGCCGAAGTCGCGGGCCTGGGTGAGGCACTGGTCAAGGCTGATCCAGCCGCCGATTTCCGGCATGTCGTCGTTCGACCAGCAGATGGGATTGGCGCCAATGCGAATGGCCATGATGTCTTGTCCTTTCAGTTTCCGATGCGCTGCAGCTTCAGCGCCTTCTGGTATTTCTTGCGGGCGGCCCGGACCGTGGGTCGGTCCGAAACCTCGGGAACGGCCACGTCCCACCAGTGGCCGCCAGCATCTGTTGAACGCATGGGGTCGGTGTCGATGACAATGACTGTCGAGCGGTCGGTGTTCTGCGCCCTCTTCAGGGCCAATTCAAGATCGGCGAGGGAGGCTACCTTTTCGGCGATCGCCCCCTGGGCGCGGGCGTGGGCGGCAAAGTCGATGGCCGGGGAAACCTCCTGCCGGACATTGTAATCGAAGAGGTTGTTGAAGCGTTCGCCGCCGGTGGCGTGCTGCAGGCGGTTGATGCAGCCGAAGCCGCGGTTATCGAGAACGACGACGATGAGCTTGAGGCCGAGCATGACGGAGGTTGCAAGCTCGGAATTGGCCATCATGTAGGAACCGTCGCCGAGCATGACGACAACGGTACGCTCGCCCTGCGCCATCTTCATGCCAAGGCCGCCGGCGATCTCGTAGCCCATGCAGGAGAAGCCATAGTCCATGTGATAGGAAGAGGGCGTCGAGGCCTGCCAGAGCTTGTGCAGTTCGCCGGGAAGTCCACCCGAGGCACAGAGCACCGAGATGTCGCGGCCGAGGGCGCGCTGCACGCTGCCGATCACCTGTGAATCGGCGGGGCGTTCGACATTGGAGGCGCGGGTGTAGTTGTCCGCCAGCTTGATCCATTTGGCGCGCCCTGATCTTGCCTTTGCGGTCCAGGCGGCATGCGCCTTCCACTTGCCGAGATTGATCGAAAGTTCCTCGAGGCCAACTCTGGCGTCAGCGACCAGCGGCAGGGCACGGTGCTTGCTGGCGTCGAAGGCTTGCGTGTTGAGGCCGATGATGGTCTTGGCACTGTTCTTGAACAGCGCCCAGGACCCGGTGGTGAAATCCTGGAGCCTTGTTCCGACAGCCAGCACCACGTCAGCCTGTTCGAGAAGGTCGTTGGAAGCGGCCGTGCCGGTGACGCCAGCCGCACCCATGTTCATGCCATCGAGGAAGGGCAGCGAGGATTTGCCGGCCTGGGTTTCGGTCACGGGAATACCATGGCTGTCGGCGAAAGACTTCAGGGCCGCAGAGGCTTCCGAATAGAGAACGCCACCGCCCGCGATGATGACGGGCTTCCTCGCCGCCTTGAGGGCCTTCACGGCGGCGGCCAACTCGTCCTCGTCGGGGCGGGGGCGGCGCTGGCTCCATATTTTTTCATCGAAGAAGGAAACGGGATAGTCGAAGGCCTCGGCCTGGGTATCCTGGCACATGGCAAGCGTCACCGGCCCGCATTCGGCAGGGTCGGTCAGCACCGCCATGGCGCGGTTCAGGGCGGGGACCAGCTGCTCGGGACGGGCGATGCGGTCGAAGTAGCGCGACACCGGCTTGAAGCAGTCATTGGCGGTTGCCGTGCCGTCGCCGAAATCCTCGATCTGCTGCAGCACCGGATCGGGAATGCGACTGGCAAAGACGTCGCCGGGAAGCAGCAGCAGGGGAATGCGGTTGACATGGGCGACGGCCGCCGCCGTCACCATGTTGAGGGCGCCGGGGCCGATCGAAGTGGTGGCTGCCATCATGCGGCGGCGGCGCATGGTCTTGGCATAGGCAATTGCCGCATGGGCCATGGTCTGCTCGTTGTGGGCGCGGAAAGTCGGCATGTCCTTGCGGTGGGCCCACAGGGCTTCGCCTATCCCTGCGACATTGCCATGACCGAAGATTGCCCAGACGCCGGCAAAGATCGGGAGCTTCTTTCCGTCGATCACCGTCATCTGGCGGGAGAGAAACCGCACCAGGGCCTGGGCCGCCGTCAGGCGCACTGTCTTTGCCATCATCGTCTCCTCAGTGTTTTTACGGACATGTGCGCGTTGCAGAAGCCATTCAACTTTTGTGCGGCGTGCCCTAGGCCTTGTTCCACATGGCAACGAGGCCCTGGAATTTCTGTGCCATCATGGCCACGGCATCATCATCGCTGATCCGCCCCGGCAGCCAGCCCTGGGCGGCCTCGTTGAAGATGGTGCGGCCCACGGCAAAGCCCTTCACATGGTGCTTGCCCGCCACGGCGCGGAAGCCCTTCTCGAGTTCTTGCGGCGGCGCCTCGAGGCCAAGCAGGACGATGCCACGGCACCACGGATCATTGGCGTCGATCACCGCGCCGATCTCGTCCCAGGCAGCCGGATTGTCCTGGGGCTCGAGCTTCCACCAGTCGGGCTTGATGCCCAGCGCGTAAAGCTCGGCCATGGCGCGGGCGATGGTGTGCCTGTCCATCGGGCCGTTCTTGCCGGCAATGATCTCGACCAGGAGGTCGCGGCCGACCTTGCGTGCCGCCTCATAGAGGGTGCGGAGCTTGCCGGCCTGTTCGTCCTTCAG
>CAZUKI010000019.1:13485-16324 GCA_964620785.1 uncultured Aestuariivirga sp. | reverse complement strand
CGCGGCACATTGAGGCCGTCGGCCATGTCCTCAAGCTGCTTGCGGTGGTCGATGGCGAAGGCGAGGAGCTTCGGCCAGGCCTTGCGCCGGGTCGTTGCCCAGTGGACATGGGAGAGGCCTTCATCCTTGCGCAGCGCCTTGAGCTTCGAACCGTGTTTCAGGAAATACTGCAGTTCCTCGAAGCTGGCATATTCGGGCGAGCAGAGCAGGCGCGAGACCGCGAAGGCGCCGCAGGCGTTGGCCCAGGTAGCGCAGGTTTCAAGCGGCTCATCCTTGAGCCAGCCGCGCAGGAAGCCGGACATGAAGGCATCGCCTGCCCCCAGCACATTGTAAACCTCGATGGGAAAACCCTTGCCGACAATGCCGTCCTCGATGCGTGCCGGAATTGCGCCGGGATAGACGACGCAGCCCATGGGGCCGCGCTTCAGGACGATCACGCCCTTCGAAAGCGAGCGGATCTTGCGCAGTGCTGCAAGCGTGTCCTCGGTGCCACCGGCGATGTGCACTTCTTCCTCGGTGCCGATGATGAGATCGCAGTCGGCGAGGATCGTTTGCAAATGGGCCGAGACCTTGTCGGACTTGATGTAGCGTTCCTCGCCGGCGCCGTGGCCTGCAAGGCCCCAGAGATTGGGGCGGTAATCGATGTCGATGATGATCCTGCGGCCAAGTTTGCGGGCGATGGCCATGGCCTTGCGCTGGGCGGCATCGGTGTTGGCCCTGGCAAAATGCGTGCCTGTGACGAGAAGGGCGCGCGAGGTTGCGATGAAATCCTCATCGACATCGCTCACATCAAGGGCACTGTCGGCGCAATTGTCACGATAGAAGATGAGCGGAAAGGATTTGTCGCTCTCGACCGAGAGCAGCACCAGGGCAGTCAGGCGCTGCGGATCGGTGGCAATGCCGCGTGTCGAGACACCTTCGCGCTGCATCTGCTCGAGGATGAAGCGGCCCATCTGCTCGTCACCCACCCTGGTGATGAGCCCGCTCCTCAGGCCAAGGCGGGCGGTGCCGATGGCAATGTTGGTGGGTGAACCTCCGGCCGACTTGGCAAAGGAGGTGATGTCCTCGAGCCTTGAACCGATCTGCTGGCCGTAGAGATCGACCGAGCAGCGCCCCATGGTGATGACATCCAGATTCACGCTGGCAGCCTCATCCGCCATGCTTCTACTCCTCGCTGTCGCCAGAAGGCGTCATGAAACAATAATTCCAAAATTCTGTCAATGTGGAATGAATATTCTATTCTAGCCTTTGCCCTTGCTGCGCTGTTCTGCCACGGCAACGGTCAGGGTCATGGCCAGCGTCAGGGTTGCCGACATGGAGCGGAAGCCCTCGAAATTGGCTTCCTGCACCTCGATCCACTGGCTGGAAAGCGGCACCAGCGGCGAGAAGGGTGAATCACTGACGGCAAGGATCGGCACCTTCCGCGCCGCCGCGGCCTGGGCGAGGCTCACGGTCTCGGAGGCATAGGGCGTGAAGCTGATGGCAAGCAGGCAATCGCGCGGCGTGGCAAAGCTCACATCTTCGGCGGCAAGGCCGCCCACCGCATCGATCAGCACATGGCGTACGCCAAGCTTGCCGAAGGCATAGGACATGTAAGACGAGATCGGGAAGGAGCGGCGCAGCCCGGCGAGATAAATGACTTCGGCGCGGGCCAGGAAAGACACGGCCTTTTCAAGCTCCGCCGGGTCGAGCTTGCGCCTGAGGTCGCCCAGGGATTTTTCGCTGGCCTGGGCAAAGCCCTCGAAAATCGCCGCCGACTTCGCGGCATGGGGGGCATGGGCGCGGAGTTGCTCCAGGCGCTCGCCGTAATTGAGCACGCGATCACGCAGCCTGGAGCGGAAAACTTCCTGCAGGTCGCTGAAGCCCTCATAGCCAAGGGCCTGCGAGAAGCGCACCAGTGCCGAAGGCTGGACATTGGCGCTGCTGGCGATGGAGGCCACGGTGCCGAAGGCCATGTCGTCGGGGTTCTCGACGGAAAAGGTGGCAATCTGGGTGAGGCGGCGCGGCAGGCTGGGGGCACGGGCGATGATCAGCGCCTTCAGGCTGGCAAAATCGCGCGGGGCAGCTTTGGCGGGCATCCATCTTCCATACAGCCGCGGAAGCCTGCCGCAACCAAAAAATGGAATGAATGTTCCGCTGTGGAATGCCTGAACCCGGAGTCGGGCGGCTCTTCCTGTCTTAAATCCTAGAATAGGGTTTAAATCGCATTAGAAGGCCGCTGAGTGGGGTTGCGGGCCTGCCGGGTGTCAGGGTGCCGGAAACGCAGAAAACGCACCAGCGCGCAAATCCGGGGCGCTGGTGGCATTTCAACTTATGGGAGTATATTCTTGTGCGGATGCTACTCCGCGTCGCTGCTTTCGCTCAGGGCGCGGCGCAGCTTGCGGATCAGCACAGCCTTGCCCTTGGCGTCGGCGACTTTTTTCAGTTCGTCACCAATGTCGAGGACCAGCGACTGCAGGTCATTGTTCCAGTCGAGCTTGCCAACAGCATTGGGATCCATGCGCGGCTTGGTTTCCTCGGCGAGCAGGGCGCAGTTGTCGCCGGTCAGGTCATAGACGTCATCGAGGCGTGGCCGGATGATGCAGTCATCGGCGACGATCTTGCCACGGATGGCTTCGGCCAGGCCGAGCTGCGGCTCTTCTTCGCCGTGGGTGAGGAACAGTGATTTGCGCACCGGCAAGCGTTCCTTCAGCCAGGCCACCAGTTCCGGCCCGTCAGCGTGACCGGAGTAATCATCGATCTTGCGGATGGACGCCGCCACCGTCACCTCTTCGCCCATGATCTTCACGCGCTTGGCGCCCTGTTCGAGAAGCGAACCGAGCGAACCGGCAGCCTGGAA
>CAZUKI010000019.1:0-13385 GCA_964620785.1 uncultured Aestuariivirga sp. | reverse complement strand
ACGGCGGCCATGGCATCTTCGAGGCCGTAGATGGGCTCGACCTCGGGAAGGCCGCGCTTGCGGTTACGCTCGTTGAGTTGCTTCACCTCGACTTCCTGGATGAAGCCTGAGTCCGGAAGCATGATGGCGCAGAGATCGATGGTTGCCGGGGTGGCGTGGATGACGCGCGAGAAGCCATGCTTGGTGAGCTTCGGCACGACTCCGGTGTGGTCGATGTGGGCATGGGTCAGGACAAGCGCATCGATCGATTTCGGGTCGAAGGGAAAGGCCCGGTAGTTGAGTTCGGTAATGCTCTTGGCGCCCTGGAACATGCCGCAATCGACGAGGACGCGCGACGGGCCCACCTCCAGGAGATAGCAGGAGCCGGTGACGGTGCGGGCGGCGCCGTGGAAAGTGAGCTTGATGGTCATGATTGTTCCAGTTCAGTCCTTGGGGATAACGAGGCCGCGGCGCTTTAGTTCATGCCAGGCTTCGGCGGGGGTCGTGGCAAATCCGAAAAGTTCGAGGTCATGGGGGCTCACGAGACCCGCCTGCACGAAGCTCTCGAAATTGATGGTGCGGCGCCAGAAACCCTCATCATAGAGCACGACCGGCAGGGGCTTCGACATCTTTCCGGTCTGGCGGAGGGTCAGGAGTTCAAAGAGCTCGTCCATGGTTCCAAAGCCGCCGGGAAAAACCACGAGGGCAGCGGCGCGCATGGCAAAGTGCATCTTGCGCATGGCGAAATAGTGGAAGCGGAAGGTGAGGTCGGGCGTTGAATAGGCGTTGGGCTCCTGCTCCATGGGCAGGGTGATATTGTAGCCGATGGAGGGAGCGCCCGCGTCATGGGCCCCGCGATTGGCGGCCTCCATGATGCCGGGTCCGCCGCCTGTGGCGATGACGTTCTGCAAGGGGCGTGCCTGATGCTTGGCGCCGCCTTCTTCCGAACAGAGGCGGGCGAAGGCACGCGCGCCCTCATACCAGCCGCTGCCATCCTTCTCCTTGATGCGGGCCGAGCCGAAGACGACGACAGTTGATTCGACACCCCAGCTGCGCAGGTTCTCTTCGGCCTTCTGGTATTCGAGCTGGAAACGGATGCCGCGGGTGGAATCGCCCAGGATGAAATCGGGATCGGTGGCGGGCAGGCGATAGGCCGGGGCTTCCATCTGGGGGCGATTGGAAGGGGTGGTGGTCAAGATTTCAAAGCCTGTGGATTTTGCGGGGTTGCGGATGTCTGGTGCATCGCCCGGCTTGCCAGAAACGGCTTGCTGGCGGGCAATCGCACCAAGGTTAATGTTGTCGCAAGCCCCGTGTCGCAAAAGCGTCCAAGTTTCGCGGGATTTGCGCTAGTGTGAAGCCCTCCAATGAATGAAAGCGGCCCGGCAATCAAGGCCGCTGAACACCCCTTACAGAAGAGTAACAGTAACATGGCGTCGTCCTTTGCCTCCAAGTTCCAGCCCAAAGCCGGTTTCAAACTGGCGAAAATCGACCCCCGCGACACCTGCGGGATGAAGGACAAGGAGGAGGCCAAGGCGCAGACCGCCGTTGACGCCACCGCCATCGACCAGTTGCAGGACAGGCTCTTTGCCGAAGGCAAGCGGGCGCTGCTCGTCGTGCTGCAGGGCATTGACTGCTCGGGCAAGGACGGGACGGTGCGCTCGGTCTTCAATACCTGTGGGCCGATCGGCGTGCAGGTCGATTCCTTCAAGGCGCCGTCAGCACTCGAGGCGTCACATGACTATCTCTGGCGGGTGCACCAGGTCTGCCCGCCCAAGGGCATCATCGGCATCTTCAACCGCTCGCATTACGAGGATGTTCTGGTGGTGAAGGTCAAGGGCTATGCAGCACCAGAGGCCATCGAATGGCGCTATGACGAGATCAACGACTTCGAGAAGATGCTGGCCGCCAACGGCACACGCGTGCTCAAGTTCATGCTCTGCATCTCGAAGGACGAGCAGGGCCAGCGCCTGAAGGAGCGCGTCGAGGACCCGACCAAGCAGTGGAAGTTCAATCCCGGCGATCTCGAGGATCGCAAGCTCTGGGACGATTACATCGCGGCCTATGAAACCGCGCTGACGCGATGCTCCACCGAGCATGCGCCCTGGCATGTGATCCCGGCAGACCGCAACTGGGTGCGCAATGCGGTGATCGCGCGGATCGTGCGCGAGACGCTGGAAGAGATGAACCCGGCCTATCCCAAGCCGAAGGGCTGGGACCCTGCGACAGTCGTCATCGATTGAGGCGCCTCTTCGCCGGGAACAGCGTCAGGCTTTTCCCGGTTCAGCGCGAGGGAATGATGCCGTGGAGCAACATGCGGCTCACAGCCTCGCGGATGGCCGCCGATTTGGGTGGACCTCCCAGCACCGCCTCCACCTGCACGGCAAAATCGGCGTAATGCTGGGTGACTGCCCAGATGGCGAAGATCAGGTGGCGCGGATCAACGGGCGCCAGCCGCCCCTCCCTGACCCAGCCGTCGATCACCTCGGCCTTGCGGTCCACCAGTGACTTGAGCGGGCCGTTCAGGAAGGCCGAAATATGCGGCGCGCCGTGGAGGATCTCGTTGGCAAAGAGCCTGGAGGCCTGGGGATTGGCAAAGGACATGTCGAGCTTGGCGGAAATATAGCGGCTGATCTCGGCAATGGGGTCGCTTGCCGGGTCCAGCGCCTGCAGCGGCGTCAGCCAGTGTTCCAGGGTGCGCTCGAGGACCGCCTTGTAGATCGCGTCCTTGCTGCGGAAGTAATAGAGCAGGTTCGGTTTTGAGAGCCCGGAACGGGCGGCAATCTGGTCAATGGTCGAGCCGCGGTATCCGAAGGTCGAGAATATTTCCAGGGCCGCGTCCAGGATCAGCGCCTCATTCTCGCTCTGGATGCGCGTTTTCTGGGCTGCCACTGCTGCCTTTCTCGCCATGCCCCATCCTCATAATTCTTGATCAATTGGTCAAGGGAAGTTAGCTTTCCGGTCCAATGAAAAGAACACAGTGGGAGTGGTGACGTGACGGCAAGCGTCATTGAGGCCAGGGGGCTCGGTTTGACCTTCGGAACGGCGGACGGCCCCGTCTATGCGCTGTCCGACGTCAACCTCACGGTCGAGGAGGGGGACTTCATCTCCTTCATCGGGCCTTCGGGCTGCGGCAAGACCACGCTTCTCAGGGTGATCGCCGACCTCGAGCAGGCGACCTCAGGCACGATCAGCGTCAACGGCATGAGCCCGGAACAGGCCAGGCTGTCGCGGGCCTATGGCTATGTCTTCCAGGCCCCCGGCCTGTTCCCGTGGCGGACGGTCGAGCGCAATGTCGGGCTGCCGCTCGAGATCATGGGGCTTGATGATGCGGCGGCGCGCATCAAGCGAAACCTCGAACTGGTCAATCTCTCGGGCTTCGAAAAGAAATTTCCCTGGCAATTGTCGGGCGGCATGCAGCAGCGGGCCTCGATTGCGCGGGCGCTCGCCTTCGACCCCAAGCTGCTGCTGATGGATGAACCGTTCGGGGCGCTCGATGAGATCGTGCGCGACAAGCTGAACCAGCAACTGCTGGAACTCTGGGACCGGACGCGCAAGACGGTGGTGTTCGTCACCCATTCCATTCCCGAAGCGGTGTTCCTGTCGAGCAAGATCGTGGTGATGAGCCCGCGGCCGGGACGCATCATCGACATCATCGAGACCAAGCTGCCGCGTGACCGCACCCTCGACATCCGTGAGTCCGAGGCCTTCCTCAAGATCGCGCACCGGGTGCGCGAGGGCCTCAGGGCGGGGCACAGCTATGAAGACTGACCGTGCCATGCCGGGCCATGCCGCCACCTGTGAAGGACGCACGGCATGAGCAACACATCCAGCGGAAAGGGAAAGACCCTGCCGGTGCTGGTGGTGTGCCTGGTGCTGCTGGTGGTCTGGTATGCGGCCTGCATTCCGATGAATGCGGTCGTTGCCGAGACCAAGATCGCGGCGGCTGGCGGCGGCTTCTGGGCCACGCTGCACGAAAGCTGGAACCACACGCGGCCGGTGATCCCGGCGCCGCACCAGATCGTCGTCGAACTGTGGAACACGGTGTTCATGGTGGCGCCCTGGCAGGTGAAGTCGCTGCTCTATCATTGCTGGGTGACGCTCTCGGCGACGCTCGTGGGCTTTGCGCTCGGCACCGTGCTGGGCATGGTGCTCGCCATTTTGATCGTGCATTCCAAGCTGCTGTCGAAGGCCCTGATGCCGTGGATCATCGCCTCGCAGACCATTCCGATCCTGGCGATCGCCCCGATGATCATCGTGGTTCTTGGGGCACTCGGCTTCCGCGGGCTCCTGCCCAAGGCGCTGATCTCGACCTATCTCTGCTTCTTCCCCGTAGCCATCGGCATGGTGAAGGGCCTCACCTCGCCCGATGTCATCCACCGTGACCTGATGCGCACCTACAACGCCAGCGCCAGCGAGACATTGTGGAAGCTGCGGATGCCGGCGGCCGTGCCCTATCTCTTTACCTCGCTCAAGATCGCCATTGCCATTGCGCTGACCGGCGCCATCGTCGGTGAACTGCCGACGGGAGCAATCGCCGGCATCGGGGCGCGGCTGCTGGTCGGTTCCTACAACGGCCTCACCTTCATGATCTGGGGGGCGCTGGTGGCGGGCTCGGTCATGGCAGCACTGCTGGTCTGGCTGGTGGGCTTTGCCGAGCGGCGGACGTTGGAACGCATGGGGATCCGCTCATGAAGTGGCTGCGCGACCTCATTGCCCCTGCCGTCCTGGGCATCTTCGTTCTGGCCCTGTGGGAGTTCCTGTGCCGGGCAATTCCAATTCCGGCGGTGCTGCTGCCCGCACCTTCGGTGATCGCCGCGAAATTCGGCCTCGAGGTGCCGCTCCTGGCCTATGATTTCTACCGAACGGTGATCCAGGCGGTGATCCCAGGCTGGATCATCGGCTCGGCCTCGGGGCTCGGCGTGGCGCTGCTCTGCGACCGCTTCGACTTCCTCAAGCGCGGGCTGCTGCCGCTTGGCAATTTCTTCTCGGTCCTGCCGCTTGTCGGGGTGGCGCCGATCATGGTCATGTGGTTCGGCACCAATGTCGCCCCCAACATCGCGGTGGTGGTGATCATGACTTTCTTCCCGATGCTGGTGAACGCCATCGCCGGGCTTGCCCAGTCCTCGCACCTGGAGCGCGACCTGATGCGCTCCTACAATGCCTCCTGGGCGCAGTCGCTCATCGCCCTGCGGCTTCCTGCCGCCATGCCGTTCATTTTCAACGCGCTCAAGATCAATTCGACTCTGGCCATGATCGGTGCCATCGTGGCCGAATTCTTCGGCACGCGGATTGCCGGAATGGGCTTTCGCATGCAGACCGGGTTCGGTTCCATGAGCCTCGACCTGGTATGGGCCGAGATCGCCGTGGCGGCTGTCACGGGCTCGCTCTTCTATGCACTTCTCGTTCTCGCCGAGCGGGGAGTGACGTTCTGGCATCCATCCTACCGGACGTAGGATGGGAACTTTGTGTGGTTAAAAACTTTGTGTCGTAAAAAACAGGGAGACTAAGCATGAAGAAATATCTACTGGCAGCCGCCGCCGCGGCAGCCATGATGGCATCCTCGATCGCCGCCCATGCGGAAGCTGTGACCATCCAGCTCAAGTGGGTGACGCAGGCGCAGTTCGCCGGCTACTTCGTGGCCCAGGCCAAGGGCTTCTACAAGGACGCCGGCCTTGAAGTGACGATCAAGCCGGGCGGCCCCGACATCAACCCGCAGCAGGTTCTCGCCGGTGGCGGTGCCGATGTGGTGGTGGACTGGATGCCTTCGGCGCTTGCAACGCGCGAAAAGGGCCAGCCGGTCGTCAACATCGCGCAGCCCTTCAAGCGTTCGGGCATGATGCTCACCTGCCGTGCTGAAACCGGCATCAAGTCTCCTGCCGACTTCAAGGGCAAGAAGCTTGGCGTGTGGTTCTTCGGCAATGAATATCCGTTCCTCGCCTGGATGAGCCAGCTCGGCATTCCGACCAATGGCGGTGCTGATGGCGTCGAGGTCATCAAGCAGGGCTTCAACGTCGATCCGCTGATCCAGAAGCAGGCCGACTGCATCTCGACCATGACCTACAATGAATACTGGCAGGTGATCGACGCCGGCATTGCCGCCGACCAGCTCGTCACCTTCAAGTATGAGGACCAGGGTGTCGCAACACTCGAGGACGGCCTCTATGTGATGGAAGACAAGCTCAAGGACCCGGCCTTCGTCGAAACCATGGCGAAGTTCGTCAAGGCCTCCATGAAG
This sequence comes from uncultured Aestuariivirga sp., assembly GCA_964620785.1. Taxonomy (GTDB): domain Bacteria; phylum Pseudomonadota; class Alphaproteobacteria; order Rhizobiales; family Aestuariivirgaceae; genus Aestuariivirga. The sequence goes on along the minus strand of CAZUKI010000019.1, from coordinate 7,171 downwards.
GGCTGGGACTATGCCCGCGCCAATAGCGATGAAGCGGCACAGATCGTCGTCGACAACGACGCGACGGGCGCTGCCGCCATCGAACACCAGAAGCGCATGATGAGCGAAGTCAACAAGCTCACCGAAGGCTCCGATGGCTCGCTCGACACGGCTGCCGCCGATCGCACGGTGGATACGCTGCTCAAGGGCGGTTCTGATCCGGTGATCACCAAGAAGCCGGAAGGTGGCTGGTCGTCAGTGGTGACGGACAAAGCCAAGGCGATGTAACGACAACGGACCCTCGCCCTTCGTGGCTCCCCGGCTTTCGCCGGGGCGCACCTCGGGGTGAGGGTCTATCTCAATTCCTCATGCTGAGGTGCTTTGCTACACGCAAAGCCTCGAAGCATGCGCAAGATTTCTGGAGTGAAGTGCCATGCCCTCGATCCTGATCCGTGGCGGAACTGTCGTGAACGCCGACCTGTCGGAGCGCGCCGACGTCCTCATCAATGATGGAAAGATCGTGGCGGTGGGCGAAGGCCTGTCGGGCGACACGGTGATCGATGCTGGTGGCTGCTATGTGATGCCGGGCGGCATCGACCCGCACACCCACATGGACATGCCCTTCATGGGCACCACGACCGCCGATGATTTCGAGAGCGGCACCATGGCCGGGCTTGCCGGCGGCACCACCATGACGGTTGATTTCTGCCTGCCAGCCCCGGGCGAGAGCCTGCTTGCGGCCTACCAGGCCTGGCGGCACAAGGGCGAGAAGGCGGCGGCCGACTATTCCTTCCACATGGCGATCACGCGCTGGTCACCGCAGGTCCACGACGAGATGGAAACCGTGGTCAAGACCTATGGCATCAACACCTTCAAGCACTTCATGGCCTACAAGGGCGCGCTGATGGTGAACGACGACGAGATGTACAACTCGTTCCAGCGCTGCGCCCAGCTTGGCGCCCTGCCGCTGGTCCATGCCGAGAACGGCGACGTGGTGGCCCGCATGCAGGCCGATCTACTGGCCCGCGGTGTCACCGGGCCAGAGGGCCATTCCTATTCGCGGCCGCCGGAAGTCGAGGGCGAGGCCGCCAACCGCGCCATCATGATTGCCCACATGGCAGGTGTTCCGCTTTACATCGTGCATGTCTCCTGCGAGGAAACGCACGAGGCGATCCGCCGCGCCAGGCAGGCGGGGCAGCGCGTCTATGGCGAGCCGCTCATCCAGTTTTTGGTGCTTGATGATTCCGAATACCAGAACAAGGACTGGGACCATGCGGCGGGGCGCGTGATGTCGCCGCCCTTCCGCAACAAGAAGCACCAGGATTCGCTGTGGGCCGGGTTGCAGTCTGGCACATTGTCGGTCGTCGCCACCGACCATGCCACCTTCACCAAGAAGCAGAAGCGCATGGGTGCGAAAAACTTCACGCAGATTCCGAACGGCACCGGCGGCTTGCAGGACCGCATGCCGGTGTTGTGGACGGCAGGCGTCAACACCGGGCGCCTCACGAAGGAGGAGTTCGTGGCGGCGACCTCGACGAACATTGCCAAGATTCTCAATCTCTATCCGCGCAAGGGCGTCATCCGCGCCGGCGCCGATGCCGACCTGGTGATCTGGGACCCCAAGGCCACAAAGACCATCAGCCACAAGACGCAGGTCAGCCGCATCGACTACAACGTCTTTGAAGGCTTCAAGTGCGTGGGCCTGCCGCGCACGGTGATCTCGCGCGGCAAGGTCGCGGTCGAGCAGGGCGAGATGCGGGCCAAGGCGGGCGATGGTGATTTCGTGGCGCGCAAGCCCTTCACCGCCGTGCACCAGGCCAACACCATCTGGAAAGGCGTCAGCCAGCCCAGGGGCGTGGAGCGGATTGAAGTCGTGCCTTAGCGGACTGCATGGAAATACATGTTTGCGCCCAAAGCAAAAGTCGAAGGGTCAAGACGGCATGGATATCGCTACAACCGGATGGCTCCGTCTCGCTTGGCTTGACTGACAAGACATTTGTTGCGCCGGAGTTTGTCGGGCAGTTCAATGTTTTCAGTTTGTACAATCAGGTCGAAGCGGCATTCGTGATTCGGGAAGGCCCGTTGGGACTCAAGAAGATCACTGCTCCCCATTTCACATATCATCCACGTATGTTGTTCCACCTAACCGGCAAGGAAGGTAAACATAGTGTCGAGGTCTTTAAGGGCCTGAATGATGTCGAGATGACAGTTGCACAGTATGGCAAGTTGCGTTGGATTCGAGCAATCAGTCCACCGATGTCTCAAATGAAGAACTACGGAGTGCGAAACGACAGTCTCACTTCAACAATTCAATGCATTCCCGTCGAAAGCGAGGATGTGTCAATTGGAATTGCGCTGGATTTCGGTCCACCAAACTCAGGATCGGAATCTGCTGGCAGGAATGTCAAGTTTATGGATCACGGCGCGATCAAGCTGCGTTGTGAGATTGTTGTGCTTAAGTCGCAGATACCAACACTTGCGTGGTTTCACAGTTTTTGAGGTAGCCTCATGATCCGACATGCCGCCATATTCAAACTGAAGCACGCCAGGGGATCGGCCGAAGAAAAGAGTTTCCTTGCGGCGCTATCGGCGCTGCGGGTCATTCCGGGCGTCGAGAATTTCGAAATCGGGCGCGAGACTAGCCCCAAGAATGATTTCGACTATGCAGTGTCGATGCAGTTCGCGGACCAGGCCGCCTATGACGGCTACAACAACCACCCCGACCATGTGGGTTTTGTCGAAGGGCGCTGGAAGCCGGAGGTCGCCGCCTTCATGGAACATGACACGGTGAAGATCGGCTAGGGCGCGCCGCGCCCTGCGGGTGATGGTTCAGGCGTCCTCGAAGAGCCTTCTTTCCTCCAGCACGGCCAGAAGGCTGTCGCGCACCGCGGCGCGGTTCGCACGCAGGCTGGCGGCGGGCACGCGATAGACCGCGTAGCCCGCCTTCACCATGCACTCGTCCCGAACCCGGTCACGGGACGCGCGATCCAGCGGCCTGCCCTCCACCTCGATGACGAGGCGGCGGTCGCGGCAGGCGAAATCGGCAACATAGGGTCCGATGGGAAATTCCTGGGTGAAGCCAAAGCGGGCAAGGCTCCGGCCCCTGAGCAGCGACCACAGGGCGTGGTCCCCGGCTTTCGGCGTGTTCGTGGCGTTTCCCTTTGTGGCGTTTCCCATGGCCCAGTCCTTTGCAGTCCAGACGGACAGGACCTGCACATTCCGTCGCTGTTTGGCGTCATGGGCCTGCACCCGGCGTTCCAGTACCAGTGTCGGCGAGAATGGGTCGTGTGTTCCTGCCTGGCGGACCGCCCGCAATCTCCAGGACCAGCTTGCGCTTGACCGCGCTGCGAAACTCGGCGGGGCCACTGGCGGTGATAACGAAGGCATTGCTGCCACCGATGATGGTGTCTTCGAAAGCCTTCTCGAGGTCATAGCCTGCGGCGCGGCCCGAGGCACAGGTGCGGCAGAGAATGGCAAGGCCGTTGATGGTGATGCCCTTGTCGATGGCAGAGGCCCTTGCCTCCGCAATCGACATGCCGTTCCAACTGTTGGCGCTGTCGCCGGAAAAATCGATCACCTTCCTGAGGCCCTCATGCTCGTTGCCGGTGATGAGGCGCTCACCGGCATTGAGCGCTGATCCGATGGCGTTGCGGCCATAGGCCTCGCGCGGAGCGGACAGAAGTTTTTCGGAAAAGCCCTGCACGTCTTCAGCGGTAGCAACGATTGTCCAGGGCACGACGACGGATTGCGAGAACTGATCGGCCCATTCGACGTAAGTGACGGCAATCCTGCCGTGGACGCCATCGCGGATCGCCCAGAGCACATCTTCGCTCGCCAGCGCATCGGCATAGCCCTGGCGCTGGAAGCGGATCTCCCCGGCGTCGATCGAACCCGAGGCATCGGCCATCAGCACGAGTTCGAGATCAACCGCCTCCGCCGCTGCGGGCGCTGCAAAGCCAGTCAAAGCCAGGCAGGCAAGTGTGGTGAGCCGCATCAAAACCTCCACATGCCCAGCTAGGCCCTGCAAATGCGGTGAAAATGGGGTTGTGGCGGTCGCGGCGTTTTCAGTGGGGGCGGCTTCATCCGCCGGCGCTTCACAGGCCCCACAGCCTATGCCACAAATTGCTTCCGCAACTGAAACCAGGACCCCGCCATGGCCATTCGCATCGACCTCACTTCCGTCACCTTTGGCGAAAAGGAGCGGCTGATTGCCCAGGGCGGCGGCTTTGTCGTGACGGGTTTCCGCTATGACAACGGCATCGCAGCCCTCAGGGCCAAGAACAGGCGCGGCGAGATCCTGGTGCTGCCGTTCATGGGCCACCAGATCTGGCACTGCATCTTCGATGGCCGCAACCTCACCATGAAGTCGATGTTCCGCGAACCGGTGCCGACCGAGAAATACCTCGAGACCTATGGCGCCTTCTTCATCCATTGCGGTGTCACGGCGATGGGGGCACCCGGGCCGACTGACCGCCATCCGCTGCATGGCGAGCTTCCGTTGGCGCGCTTCCAGAAGGGCTGGCTCGAAATCGACGAGGCCAAGGGAAGCTGCGCAATCGTCGGCACCTATGAGCACACGGTGGCCTTCTCGCATCATTACCTGGCGACCTCGACCTATGTGATGGGCGCAGATTCGACGCTCATCGATGCCTCACTTCTCGTCGAGAACCTGAAGAAGACGCCGATGGACCTGATGTATCTGGCCCATGCCAATTTCCGGCCCATCGACAATGGCGAGTTCATCTATTCAGCACCCTATACGGCTGAGGCGGTGCGCATCCGCAAGGTCATTCCACCGCACATCACGCCGAAGCCCGGCTACAGGGAGTTCATCGAGGAACTGGCGCAGAACCCCAAGCTGCATCATGTGCTGAAACCCGGCCTCGCCTTCGATCCCGAGGTCGCCATGATGATTGACATGAAGGCAGGCCCCGATGGCTTCGCCCATGCGGTGTTCCGCAGGCCAGACGGCAGTGGCGATTACATGCGTTACAGCCCATCGCAGATCGGGCAGTGCCTGCGCTGGATCAGCCGCACGGCGGACCAGGACGCCATGGCGGTCGCCTTCCCCTCGACCTCGGCAGACGGTGGCTATACCGCCGAAAAGGCCAAGGGACTGGTGGTCAATGTCGATGGCGGCAAGAGCTGGCGTGTCGACATGCGCCTGGGCGCGCTATCCAAGGATGAAACCGCGGCGGTGGTGAAGGAGATCGAAAAGATCAACGCATGACGCCAGCCCGCACCATGCGACTGACGCCGGCACTGGTGGCGCTGTGCCACAGGGAGATCGCGCGGGACGACAGCCCCGACGAACGGGACTATTTCGTCGAGACTCACTATCAGCGCGCCGTTGATGGCGTGATGGCCAGCCGCCCCGACGGGGCCTTCTGGCTTTTCGTCTATGGCTCATTGATCTGGAAGCCGGAATTTGACTCGGTCGAAAGCCTGCGCGGCACGGCGCGGGGCTGGCACCGGGCCTTCTCCCTGCGGATCGACCGCTACAGGGCAACTGCCGAGCAGCATGGCTACATGATGTGCCTTGATCCAGGCGGGCACTGCGAAGGCATGCTGCTGCGTCTCGACGAGGACAGGCTGAGGGACCAGCTTCATGCCCTGCTGTTCCGGGAAGTCGGTAATGATGCGCAGCTTGAATCAGTGCGCTGGATCGAGGTGGAACATGGCGGCGAAAGCAAGCGTGCCCTGACCTTCTATGCAGGCCCCGCGCAACTCGACTACTATCGGGCCGGTCGCCCCCTGCCGGAAGTGGCGCATGGGCTGGCGCGGGCCTGTGGTTCATGGGGGTCCGGCGCCGACTATCTCCACAATACGGTCGCACATCTGGAACAGCTTGGCATTCATGACGACGCGCTGTGGCACCTGCAGGAACTGGTGGCAGATGAAATCCGCGCGCTTTACAAAGTGTAGGACGCACCGCAGATGACCCAGAAACTCACCATGCGATTGACGCCCGCGCTGGTGGCGCTGTGCCATCGCGTGGTCGAGGACGCAGGCCCCGTTCCCAATGTCACGGCGGTGGGTGACGCTGAATTCCGCCCGGCGGCGCGCGATATCCTGTCACGGCGCGGCGCAGGGCCAGTGTGGCTCTTTGCCTATGGCTCGCTGATCTGGAAGCCGGAAGTGCCCCACGACGAGTTGCGGCGCGCCACGGCGCAGGGCTGGCACCGGGCCTTCTCGATGCGCATCCTGCGATATCGTGCCAGTCTCGCCCAGCACGGCTACATGATGTGCCTTGATCCCGGCGGCACCTGCGAAGGCGTGGTGCTGCGCCTGCCCGAGGATGGCATCGAAGACCTCATGGAAAAACTCCTGCGCCGTGAAATCAGCCGCCGCGCCGGACTTGAGGCGGTGCGCTGGATCGATGTTGAGACGACAGAGGGAGCGATCAAGGCGCTGGCCTTCTATGCCGGGCCCGACATGCTCGACAGCTACCAGGCCAACCGGCCCCTTGGCGAGGTGGCGCATGGCCTGGCGCGGGCCTGCGGCCATTGGGGCTCGGGCGCGGACTATCTCTTCAACACGGTGTCACATCTCGAGCAGCTTGGCATTCATGACGAAGGCCTGTGGCAATTGCAGGAGCTTGTGGCCGCGGAGATCGAAGGGCTTTACGGGGCCGCCGCGAGATCGGGCTGAGCGCCGGGGGCTGCCTCGCTCTTGAGCTTTCCGGCTGGTGCCAGGCTGATGATGTAGCTTGCGAGCGCGTGGGCCTGTTCCGAGGTCATCTGCCAGTCGGGCATGATCGTGTGGTCGGCGGCAACACCCTCGTTCAGGGAATCCTCGAGGTCGGCAAGGTCGAAGGAAACGGCGATATCAGGAAAGCGCGGCGCGGCCGCGAGCGGGCTGGCGCCTGTCGCTTCAATGGCATGGCAACCGGCGCAGTTGACCTCGGCCAGTGCCTTGCCGCGCGCCACCGCAGCATCGTCCGCGGCGGCGGCGGGCGTGCCAATGAAAAGCAGAAGCAACCAGAGATATTTCACGGCCCGGCCTCCAGTGTGGTGAGATAGGCTTCAATCGCCGAAACCTCGTCTGCGGCAAAGACGAATTCCGGCATGTCGGGATGGCCAGTGACAAGACCCTCGCCCAAGGCTTCCTCGAGGGATTTGGCGCCATAGATCTTCATGACCTCACGGAAGGGCGGCGCCTGGTCGTGGGGGCTGTCGCCGGTGCGGCCGAT
>CAZUKI010000018.1:9848-20873 GCA_964620785.1 uncultured Aestuariivirga sp. | reverse complement strand
CGCCAGATCATCGGGGTGTCTTCTTCGACGAGGAAGCCGATCGAGGCCACCTCGACACCGAAGCGCTGCATGGGCTTCATGCGCATGCCCTGCTTGTCGCTGGCCAGCGGCTTGCCCTTCAGGCCGAAGAGGCGCGGCATGGAGGGGCCATAGATATCGGCATCGAGGACGGCGACGGAAAGTCCCAGCGTCTTGAGGCCGAGGGCAAGGTTGATCGCCGTCGTGGACTTGCCGACGCCGCCCTTGCCGGAGGCAACCGCAATGATGTGCCGGATGCCCGGAACGGCACCGCCGCGCTGGGGGGCAGCTTGCTGCTTCTGGCCCGGCTGGCGCTCGGCCGTCAGCACCACGAGGGCACGCGAAACGCCTGGAATGGCGCTCACCGCCTTCTGCACCACCGCCTGGAGTTGCTCCATGGACTTCACGTGCTGCGGTGTTGTGGTTAATGCGAACGTGACCTCGCCGCCATTGATGACGATCTCTGACACGAGACCGGCCGAGACGATGTTGCCGCGCCCGTCAGGGGCGGCAATGCGCTTTAGTTCAGTCAGAATGCGGTCTTGCGTGAGGGCGGGCTGGGCGTTCATGGGGTTCCGGGAAAGCTCTTCAGAAGGTTGCCCCGCATATAGGCAGGGCCGCGGGGGCGAGCAAGGTTAAGCAAGTCCTAACGGGTGTGATTGCAGTTGAGCAGGCCCCGAAAGGCCGCCTTAGCCCGGCGGCCCTAGTGTTGCAGCCTAGCCAAACACCAGGCGGGATGGACATGCAAAGGCCAGATACGCGATCAGCTTCAGTTGCTCCTTCATTGGCGCGGCACAACTTCCAGCCGGCGGGTGCTGACGGCTTCTTCGGATTGAAGGGTTTCCTTCGTGCCGGAAGGCCGAGCGAAGACAAGCCGCCCGAAAAAGCTGAAACCGGGCCCAAGCTCGATGGCTGGCAGGGCGAGCTTCTGGAAATCTCGCTGCGCAACCAGATCAACCTCGCGCCCATCATCCCGATCCTGGCGCTGCTCATGGCGATCACCACCATGCTGTGGGTGCCGCCAACCCATGTCATGGCGTGGCTGGTAGGGGCGCTGGGCGCCCATTCGCTGCAGCTTCACCTCTGCAACCGCTATTTCAAGAAGCCCCGTAGCGAACACGAACAGCGTGACTGGATCGGCATGATCGCGGCATCGGAACTGCTGCAGGGCACGCTGTGGGTTTCAACCCTCTATCTCTTCTGGTCGCAGACCAATTCATTCCAGAACCTGTTCCTGTTTGCCACCATCATGACGGTGAATGTCATGCGGTTGCTGATCATCGCGAATTTCGTGCCAGTGCTGGTGGCGGGAACCGGTGTCGTGGCGCTCGGCATGGCGGGGCGCTGCCTGCTGGAACAGACAACCGTTCATTACGCAATGGCGACCGTCATCATCGCGCTGGAAGTATTCTTCCTGTTCGTGGCGCGGCAACTGCAGGATACGGCGCGCGAGCGCCTGATCTTCAAGGGCCAGAAGGACCTGCTGATCGCGGAATTGCAGCACGAGCGCGACCGCGCAGAGGAACAGCGCAAGAAGGCGGAAATGGCCAGCGAAGCGAAATCATCCTTCCTCGCCAACATGAGCCATGAGTTGCGCACGCCGCTCAATGCCATTCTCGGATTTTCCGAAATGCTCGAGCGCGAAATGTTCGGGCCGCTGCCCAACACGACCTACAAGGGCTATGCTGGCGACATCCACAGTTCCGGCCGCCACCTGCTCGGGCTGATCAACGACATCCTTGACCTGTCGCGCATCGAAGCAGGGCGCAAGGATATTTCCGATGAACCCGTCAATCTCCGTGATGCGGTCGACCAGGCCTGCCGCCTGCTTGAGATGCGCGCCGCCGAAAAGACGATCGCGCTCACGTCGCAGGTTCCGGCCGACTTGCCCAAGGTCCTCGGCGACACGCGCAGCATCAACCAGATTCTCATCAACCTGCTCAACAATGCCGTGAAGTTCACGCAGGACGGAGGCGAAGTCTCAGTCTCGGCCCATGTCGAGAAGGACGGGCGCATGGCGTTGGTCGTGACCGACAATGGCCCCGGCATTCCCAAGCAGGAGCAGCGCCTGGCGCTTGCTGCCTTCGCGCGCGGCGCACATGCCACGAAAGAGGCAATCGAAGGGGCAGGCCTTGGCCTTCCCATCGTCAACGGCCTCATGGAAGTGCATGGCGGCACGGTTGAAATCAATTCGACGCGCGGCAAGGGCACGGCGGTGATCTGCCGCTTCCCCGCAGCGCGTGTGCTGACTGGCCCGCGCGGTGAAGTGCTTGCTTCGCCGACGGTTGCCACCGAGACACAACGCAAGCTTCTGGTGATGACCGGCTAGGCCGGGCGTTTCCGGGGCATGAGGTCGTAAGGGTGCTGCCAGCCTTCGAGCTTGCTGATGGCATCCAGCCAGGCTTGCACCCTGGGGAACGCCTTCATGTCGAATGGAAGTTCCTCGCCGTAGTAGAGATAGCCGCACAGGGAGAAGTCAGCGATGGTAGGCCGTGATCCGATGATGAATTTCCCCGGCGCGAGATGTGCATCAACAACGCCGAGGGCGCCGAGGGCACGCTTCCTCAGCCATTCAGTGGTCGCCGTTTCTCCGGTCTTGGCGATGCTGACGAGGAACCGCAACGATGCGATCGATCCCGTGAGCTTGTGGTTGTCAAAAAGGATCCAGCGCAAGATCTCTCGGCGTTCCTCACCGCTCTTTGGCGCAAACTTGCCAGAGACCTCCGACAGGTAATCGAGGATCACCCCGGACTGGGACAGTTTCCTGTCTCCGTGGATGAGAACGGGTGCCTCGCCCATCTCATTGATCATTTCGCGATAGGCCGGCGTCCTGGTTTCGCCGTTGAAGAAGTCAACGAATTTTGGCTGCCAGTCGAGGCCGGCACATTGCAGCATCAGTGCCGGCTTGTAGGAATTGCCGGACTCGCCAAAGCAATAGAGTTGAAACTCGGCCATGTTCCCTCGCAGCAAAGCTGGGGTCAGCGTACATCCAGGACACTGGTGCGGGCAAGGCGCACGACATCGCTCGCCAGCGAGCCCCGGAACAGGCGCTGCCAGCGGCTGCGGCCCTCATCGGTGACGCAGATCACGCGGTAAACCGAGCCACGTTCGACGATTTCCTGCAGCGGCTCGCCCACCGCAGCCTTGGTTTCAGCCACGTTCAGGCGCATGGCCTTGAGGAGGGCGGCGGCATTAGCAACGGCTTCCTGCGCGGCGGGCAATGCCTCCTGCGTGGGGGCTGCGGCAAAGAGCGTGATCGGCTGGCCGCAGAGATGGGCGAGCACGGCCGAGCGCCGCACGGCCTGCAACGAGCGTGAACTGCCGTCGGTGCAGATGAAGAAGCCGTGTTTTTCGAGGCTCTCGCGCGCCACCAGAACGGAGCATGGCGCCATGGTGGTCACGGTCTGGACAACACCAGCATCAAAGAAGGAACCGACTTCGCCGCGCCAGCGCGATGGTTCGCCGAGGATCATCAGGTTGTAGGGGCCAAGCTCGTACTGGTCGAGGATGCCGCCGGCGACATCGGGTGCCGTCTTGAGCTTGAGGACAACGTGGCGTCCACGCGGACTCTTGTATTCGACCTTGGTGTCTCCCGCCGCGTCACCCCAGGCATTGGCGGCGGCGCCCTCAACTTCCCAGCCGTCAACGTCAATGCCTTCTTCCTTGAGGATATCGAGCGACTCCTTGAGGTGGCGAACACCGGGAAGCTCGAAGCCGGCGTCGATCATGTTCTGGCGGGCAAGCCGCACCTGCAGGCCACCGGAATGAAGACCCTGGTCGATGGGCCGGACATAGAGAATGATGATGTCGCAATCCTCGCTGACCGCAAGGCGCGCGGCAAAGCGGACATTGGTCACGGATTCCGGTGAGCCGTCGATGCAGGCGAGGATGCGGAAGCGGTTGCGGCGCTGGGCACGCAACTGGTTGAAGGCCTTTTCGACCGCCGCTTCCTGGCGATCACTGAGGTCGGTGCGTCCAAAATAGCTGAGAATGCCCATCGCTCAGGGTCCCAGGGTTGGCCAGTAGAAAGTGGCAAGGGCCATCAGGATCAGGAACGACAGAAGCATCATGCGGGTTCCGACCTTGAAGAAGTCGGCAGCCTTCAGATAGCCCGACGCATAGATGATCGTGAAGGCCGGCTGCGCGGCCGGCGTGAGATAGCCCGATGCAGATGAGATGGCGGCGAGGAAGCCGGCGATCAACGGATCATGGCCGGCGGCCACCGACATCTTGAGGATGATGGGCGAGAGCACGGCGACGGCGGCACCCGCCGTCATGGTGTTGGAAACGAGAACGGTCAGCAGCGAGACAGTGGCATCGAAGGCGAGGATGCTCGAACCGGCGAGGCCCTGCACGGCGCCAAGCACGCCACTTGCCACCCATTCTGCTGCACCCGTTTCCTTCATCTGGAGGCCGAGCGAGATCGCCGCCGCATAGAGCAGCACGATCCCCCAGTTGACGCCGCCGTTGATATCTTCCCAGCGGACGAGGCCGAGTACGAGGAAGGTTACGGCGCCAGCAATGGCAACGATGCCGAGGCCGAGCGTTGAGGAAAACACGGCCCAGCCGATGACCACTGCGGTAAAGACCACGATGGTCATCCAGCCGGAGGCCGGCATGGGCCCTTCAAGTTTCACCTGGGTGCGCAGCCTGCTGATGGCGCGCGACAGGTCACGGGTTTCGGGCTTGAAAGTGAGGATGAGCAGGAGGCTCACCAGCGGCAGGCGCAAGAGGAACATCGGGAAGGCGTAATAGGCCCAGGTCAGGTAATCCATCAGATAGCGCCGCGTCGCCGGGTCTGTCGGGTCGTAGAAGAAGTCCTTCCAGTAACTGATGATGATGGCGTTGCGGGCACCACCCGAGGGCGTTGCCACGCCGGCAATGGAACAGCCGAAGGAAATCGAGAACAGGATCACGGCCGCGACGTTGTGGACCTTCTTGGGGTCGTTCGAGGTCAAGGTGATGAGGGTGACACCCACTGGCAGCATCATTGCCGCCACGGTGTGTTCACCGATAAAGGCCGCGAGCAGGCCGCAGACCGTGGTGATGCCGAAGCTGATCCAGAACAGGTTGGTTCCGGTGACGCGCACGATTGCCAGGGCAATGCGGCGGTCCAGCTTCTGCTTGACGACAGCAACGGCGAGCATCAGCGAGCCCATGATGAAGAGCACGGAGTCAGTCATCAGGCTCTTGGCGACGATATTGGCGTCAAGGCCCAGCAGGGCCACTTGCCCCACGATGATCATCAGCGCCACCGAAGGCAGCGGCACCGGCTCCGCGATGAACATGACGGTCGCCATGAGCGACATGATGAGGACGATCTGGCCCTCATGTGTGAGCCCGGCGGGCGTCGGCAGGCCCATGCAAAGGAAGCCCAGGACCATGGCAATGATGAACCAGCGGCGCTTCCACAGGAATGCCAGGTCGATATTTCCGGCGACGTGGCGGTAACGCAGGTAGCCGCGCCTGCGGAACCGCGAAAGACCTCCAACAGGCTCATGTGCCTGGAGGCTGTCGCGGGCCAGGGAGAAGGTGGCTGCGGCCTGATTCATCGTTCCATCTAGGACGGGGCTTGCATGGCGAGCAAGTGCCAATGCGCCGCGACAGGGCTGGCCAGCGCCTTAACGCGTTGACAGAATCCGGCGGCCAGCGGACAACGGAGAAAAGGGATACATGACATGACTTCATCACTCCAGAATGCGCTGGATTTTGCCGACGCGAACACTTCAGCGAGCCTCGACCGGCTTTTTTCATTCCTGCGCATTCCCTCGCTGAGCGCCGACCCGGCCTACCGGGCGGAATGCGACAAGGCCGCAAGCTGGATTGCGGCAGAATTGCGCGGCCTCGGCTGCACCTCGGAAGTCAGGCCGACGCCGGGCTGCCCCATGGTGGTGGCGCATTATGTGCCACCGCAGGCCACCGCCAAGACGCCCCATGTGCTGTTCTACGGTCACTATGACGTGCAGCCTGCCGACCCGCTGGAGCTGTGGACGTCAAAGCCCTTCGAGCCCGAAATCAGGACAGGCGGCGATGGCGTGGCGCGGATCTTTGGGCGCGGGGCCGAGGACGACAAGGGCCAGCTCATGACCTTCGTGGAGGCTATTCGAGCTCTGGTCACGACGCGCGGGGCACTGCCCATCAAGGCGACCTTCCTGATCGAAGGGGAAGAGGAATCCGGCTCGCCCTCGCTGGTGCCGTTCCTCAAGGCCAACCGGGAAGAACTCTCGCTCGACGTGGCCTTTGTCTGCGACAGCAACATGTGGGACGAAAAGACGCCGGCCATCACCACGCGGCTGCGCGGCATGGTGCATGAGGAAGTCACCCTCAAGGCCGCCTCGGTTGACCTGCACTCGGGGCTTTATGGCGGACCCGCCACCAATCCGCTGAAGGTGATGAGCCGGCTTGTTGCCTCGCTTCATGATCCAAAGGGCAAGGTCACCATTCCGGGCTTCTACGACGGCGTAAAGCCATTGCCGGCGGCGACGCAGAAGCAGTGGCGTTCGCTGAAGTTCAAGGAGAAGGCCTTCCTTGGTGAGGTCGGCCTTGCGCGTGCGGCGGGCGAGAAGGACAAGACCGTGCTCGAACAGATGTGGTCGCGGCCGACAGCCGAAGTGAACGGCCTGTGGGGTGGCTACCAGGGGGCGGGCAGCAAGACCGTCATTCCAGCCGAAGCACACGCCAAGTTCACCTTCCGGCTGGTGAGCCAGCAGAAGCCCGAGAAGGTGCTGAAGGCCTTCCAGGCCCATGTGAAGAAAGTGGTGGGCAAGGATGCGAAGATCAGTTTCTCGAGCAATGGCGGCGGCAACCCGGCCTCCGAGATCAGCGAGAAGAATCCGTGGATCGTGAAGTCTGCGGCGGCGCTCAAGCAGGAATTCGGCCGCGACACCGCGCTTGTGGGTTCCGGGGGTTCGATTCCGATCGTGCGCTACTTCAAGGACATTCTCGGCATGGATTCGGTGCTGGTGGGCTTTGGTCTCAATGACGATGCCATCCACAGCCCCAATGAAAAATACAATGTGTCGAGCTTCACGCATGGCATCCGGTCATGGATCAGGATCATTGACGCCATCGGCAAGTAGCCAAACGGCGGGCGGCGCAAGCGCAGTGTATTTTGTCCCGGGAGAGTTCGGTCCATGAAAGTGGTTTTCAAGTCGGCGCTGGCGCTGGGGCGGATGCTTAAGGCGCGGAAAATCTCGTCACGCGAATTGCTGCAAGCCTGTCTCGACCAATATGCCGCGCACAACGGGCGCATCAATGCCGTGATCGCCACGGATTTCACGCGGGCCTGGAAGGCCGCCGACGCCGCCGACAGGAGGCTCCGGCGCAAGGCGGCACTGTCGCCTTTCGACGGCGTGCCGATGACTGCCAAGGAGAGCTTCGACTGGGTTGGCCTGCCCTCGACATGGGGCGACCCGGCGCTTGCCAACAACATTCCGAGCCTCGATGCGGTGGCGCTGTCGCGCATGCGCGGGGCAGGGGCAGTTGCCTATGGCAAGACCAATGTGCCGCTTGCCCTGTCTGACTGGCAGAGTTTCAACGCCATCTATGGCACCACCAACAATCCCTGGGATGTGACGCGAACGCCGGGAGGTTCCTCGGGTGGATCGGCGGCAGCACTCGCCACCGGCATGTCGGCACTGGAGATCGGGTCCGACATTGGCGCCTCGATCCGCAATCCGGCACATTACTGCGGCGTCTATGGCCACAAGCCAACCTACAATGTGGTGCCCTATCGCGGCCACCTGATGCCCGGCAGCGTGTCGATCAGCGACATTACTGTGGCGGGGCCGCTTGCGCGCTCTGCGGCAGACCTTGCCGCCATGCTGAAGGTGCTGGCAGGACCCGACGGCACGGAGGCGCGGGGCTACAGGCTGGCACTGCCGCCTGCGACTCAGAAACGGCTCAAGGATTTCCGCGTTGCCATCAAGCTCGACAGCAGCGTTTCGGAGGTTGACAAGCCGCTCCAGGACCTTCTGGCAAAACTCGGAAACTATTTGGAAAAGAAGGCCAAGAAAGTGAGCTGGGAGGCGGTGCCCAATTTCTCCGACGAGGAGGCGTATGAGAATTTCATCACGCTTCTCCGCTCCACCGCCACCAAGCGCATGAGCGATGAGCAGATCGATGTCGAGGCCGCGAAGGCCAAGGGGCTTTCGCCTGACGACAAGGGCTACGTAGCAATGATGACAAGGGCCTTTGCCTTGTCGCATGGCGCCTGGCTTCGCGCCAATGAACGCCGCCACCAGATGCGCCTGGAATGGGAGCGCTTCTTCACCGAGTGGGATGTGCTGCTGTGCCCGATCGCGGCCTCGGCGGCCTGGCCCCATGACCACAAGGGCGAGCGCCATGAGCGTCTCATTCCCGTCAACGGCAAGCTGGTGTCCACCATCGACCAACGCTTCTGGGCGGGCTACCCGGGCAATTTCCTGCTGCCGTCAACGGTTGCGCCGATGGGCCTGACAGCCGAAGGCCTTCCCTGCGGCGTGCAGATCATCACCCGCGAATATGGCGACTATACCTCGATCCGTTTCGCGGAACTGCTGGAAAAGGAATATCACGGCTTCATGCCGCCGCCGGGTTATTGAGCGCCTGCTTTCCATGTTGGCCTAAGTCAGGCCGGGCCCGCGGATTTCCTTGGTGAGCTTGCGCAGCATGGCGGCGCCGAAATCATCATAGCTCGCAGCTTCTTCCACAAAGGCAGCAGGACCGCCGACCACCTGGCGTTCGAGATAGGCTGCAAGCTGCGGCCACTCGTTGATGATGGCGAGGGCGTTGATGGTGATGCCCTGCGCCACCACGAAATCGCGGGTGACGGGCGTTGGCCTCCCCATGTTGTTGCGGCCATCGGTTGAAATGTCGATGACGTTGCGGGTGGCTTTCGGGGCGCTGGCATAAAGAGTGGTGGCATAGATCATGGCGCCCGAGATGCCGGTGCCGCCTTCGGCCACGGCGCGCGGGCCGCGGCGCAGTTTCTCGCCGATGTCATGTGCGACCTTCGGCGAGTCGATGATGGTCCAGGGGATGATGGTGCGCTGGTTGTCCATGTCGGACCACTGGAACACGGTGACGGCGATCTTCTGCTTCTCGCCGCTCATGATGGCGTCCTGCACGGTCTCGCTCTGCAGGGCCTGGCCGAAGCCTTCCATCTGCAGGCGGTGCTCGCTGGCATCGACGCTGTAGGAGACATCAATGGCGAGAACGAGGGCAAGGTCCACGTCAACGTCATCGCCACGGCCACCCCAACTCCCCCAGGGCAGCACGACCAGGCCGGCCACGAGGGCCAGGAAAGCGGCAAACCAACGCGATTTCGGCACGGGAAGGCCTCCGGGGCAAATCTTAACACGCGCCCGTGCTGCTGCAATCACAATCGCTTGACCGGGCCTGCGCCCAAGCCCATTTATAAGCCATGAAGCCTTCCGCCAAATTGATCGATCCCTTCGGCCGGCATGTCAGCTACCTGCGCGTTTCGGTGACGGACCGCTGCGATTTCCGCTGTGTCTATTGCATGGCAGAAGACATGACCTTTCTGCCCAAGCGGGACCTGCTGACGCTGGAGGAACTGGACCGGATGTGCTCGACCTTCATCGATGAAGGTGTGAGCAAGATCAGGCTGACTGGCGGCGAACCGCTGGTGCGCAAGGGCATCATGACGCTGGTGCAGTCACTGTCGCGGCACCTGAAGTCGGGCGCGCTCGAGGAACTGACACTGACGACCAACGGCAGCCAACTTGCGCGCTTTGCCGATGAACTGGCGGCCAATGGCGTCAGGCGCATCAATGTCTCGGTGGACACGCTCGATGACGCGAAGTTCCGCACGATCACCCGCTGGGGCGAACTTGCCAAGGTGAAGGATGGCCTTGCCGCGGCGCAGAAGGCGGGCCTTGGCATCAAGATCAATGCCGTGGCGCTGAAGGGCGTCAACGACGGCGAAATCCCCGAGATGATCCGCTGGGCGCATGGGCAGGGCATGGACCTGACGCTCATCGAAACCATGCCGCTTGGCGACATCGACGGCGACCGGACCGCGCAATACCTGCCGCTGTCACAGGTCAGGGCTTCGCTCATGGAGGAGTTCACGCTGGAAGACATCGCCTACAAGACTGGCGGCCCGGCGCGCTATGTGCAGGTGAAGGAGACGGGCGGCAGGCTCGGCTTCATCACGCCGCTCACCCATAATTTCTGTGAAAGCTGCAACCGCGTGCGGCTCACTTGCACTGGCACGCTTTACATGTGCCTGGGGCAGGAAGATGCGGCAGACCTTCGCGCGCCGCTCCGGGCTTCGGAAGGTAACGAGCTTCTGCGCAGCGCCATTCTTGAAGCGATCGGCCGCAAGCCCAAGGGCCACGACTTCATCATCGACCGCGAGCACAACAAGCCGGCGGTGGCGCGGCACATGAGCGTGACCGGCGGCTAGCCGCCTGAATTGCCCATGTGATTGTGGGCTGCTGGAAGGCTCTTGCCATCGACGACTGCGGCATCGACCTTCACTTCGCCGGCCTTTTCGAATGTCAGGATCAGTGGAACCGTCTCACCGGCCTTGAGTGGCGCCTTGAGCCCCGTCAGCATGATGTGCGTTCCAGCCGGAGCAAGATCGATGGTTGCGCCCGCCGGCACCACGAGGCGCGGCACCTCGTTCATCTTCGCCACATCATTTTCCATCGTGGTTTCATGGAGCGAGGCATGCTCGGCGGCAGGCGTGCTGACGGCGATGATGGCGTCCTCGGCGGCGCCGTGGTTCATGACCGAGAGATAGGCTGCGCCGGTGGTTGCCGTTGCCGTGAGGCTTTCGGCGGCGACCGGGTTCATCACCATGATGTCGGAGGCTATGGCAGCCTTGGCGAAGACGAAGAGCAGTGCCAAGCTTGCCGCCATGCTGAGAATGCGCGTCGCTGTCCGTGCCGTGGCTTGTTTCATGGGTTCCATCATGCGTGTTGTCATGGTTGGCGTTCTAGTGCGGATTTGGGCGGGAACATGGCGCGGCATCTTGGCGCTGGCGCTGTGTGCTGCACC